>CALGFH010000332.1 GCA_937881255.1 uncultured Actinomycetes bacterium | reverse complement strand
GCGTTGGGCCCAACGGGCATGAGGGTTCGAGCCCCTCCTCCGGCACCCACCAAACCGGTCACTGACCAGCACGTCGCCCGAATGGGCACGACCGCTGGTCCGTGCTGGGTCCGCACGACACCAGGAACCGCTCAGTCCTCGGCGGGCCGAGCGGTCAACGTCGGCGAATAAGCATCGCAGGTCAGAGGCCGTCGACCGTCTCGACCTCGGACGGCGAAGCAGCCCGGCGCTCGGTTCGAATCCCACCTCCCGCGGTGTCCGCGTCCAAGCCAAGCCGCCGTCTTGGATGTGGTTTGAACCTGCAGGGTGCCGGGGTACCACCATGCCGCTGACCAGGGACAGCCCGTCTATACAGGGGGATGTCCCTGGCCCAGACCCCGCCAGGGCTCCCCCTAACAAGGCGATCGCCCAGGCGGGCTCGCTTGTCGGGGGCAGCCGGCGGGGGTCTACCTTGCCAGCCAAGGTCCGCCAGGCGGAGCGCCGCTGCCCCCGCGAGCGGGATCGTCCCTGGTCCATGGTTGGGCCACACCCGCTGGGAACCGACCGGTCCGCAACGGTCACCGGCGGGACGTCGTTCCACAGGTCGCTGGCGCCATCCTGGGAAACCGGACTGGGTGAGCGCTGATAAGGATGAGGTCCCAGGTTCAAGTCCTGGCAGGCCCACCAACCAACCCAGCAGGTCACGACCACCCCGGCTTACAGGCCTTCTTGACCATCTTCTTGCGCACCTTCGGAATGGCTTCGAGGCAGGCAAGCTCCTTGGCGGTCAGAGGCGGGACTGTGGTGGTGGTCGGCGCCACCGTGGTGCTCGTGGTAGTGGCCTGCGAGCCGGCGGCCGACGTCGTGCCCTATCGGCGCACCCCAGCCAGCCATGGGGCCGGGGCCGCAGTTGCAGCGGCGCGGGTTCGAGCCCCTCTTGCGGCACCACGAATCCGCTCACTGACCTGCACGTTCCCGAATGGCACGACCGCTGATCCACACTCGGCACGAGTGCATGCTTCTCGAACCGAAGGAGGACAGGGCGTGACCGTCAAGCTTGCCGCGGTAACCGTCGACTGCGAGGACGCGCTGACCGTCGGCCGGTTCTGGTCGGCCGCCCTCGGCCGCCCGCTCGACCCGAACCCGTCGAGCGACTTCGCCGCCATCGGCATGACCGAACATCGGGACGTCCGGGGGTGGCGCCTCGGCGGCGATCCGACCTGGTTGTTCGTCAAGGTGCCGGAGGGGAAGTCGGCCAAGAATCGCATGCACCTGGACCTGGCCGCAGCCGATCCAGAGGCCGAGGTCGCCCGGCTCGTCGAGCTGGGCGCGAAACGGGTCACCGACATGGACGAGTGGGGCTATCAGTGGACGGTCATGCAGGACCCGGAAGGCAACGAGTTCTGCGTGGCGCAGACCCGATGAGCGGCACCCCTAGGACCATGCCTGCTGGAGGCTTCGGTAGTCGATCACGATGATCTGCTCACGTCGCAGGATCTCGCGGGCCTCCGGCGACGTCAGGAACTCGAGGTCGGTCTGGCGCACGCGCCAGCCGCTGTCGATCGCCCGCGCCTCCGCGTCGCCCAGGCCAGGGTGCACCGCCCATTCGCTGAGCCCGGCGGGCAGGTCGCGCAGCAGCCGGGCGTAGGTGGCCGACTTGCCGGGCAGGTCGAGGGCGAAGCTGTCCAGGAAGTCGTGGTCGACGACCGGCAGGCCACGTCGCCGCATCCTCCGGCGGCCAGGTTCCAGCCAGACACGGACCGCCAGGCCGTACTCGCCAGCCAGGGCGACGGTCAGCTCGAGGATGTCGTCGCGTCCGCCATCGGCCAGGCAGTGCCAGTCCAGGTGCGTCGGGCTCAGGCCGGCACCGATCACGGCCTCCACCTGCGCGCGGAGCTCGAGCTCGACCTCGTCCAGCCGAGCTCGCGCCAGCAGCTCCGGAATGCCGGCCGGCGTGAACAGCTCGCCGTCCGGGTCCAGCAGCGAGGGGACCTCGTGCCTCGCGGTCAGCGGCCCCCAGCGGTCGTGGCCGGTGTCGCGGACGAGCGTGAGATGGACCCCGAAGGGGATCTCCGGTCGGTGGCGGAGCAGCCGCATCGCGTGGAGCGCCCAGGGGCACGGCACCATCAGGCTGCACGAACTGGCGATCCCGTCCTCGATCGACTGGACGACCGCGGCGTTGACCGCGTGGTACATCCCGAAGTCGTCGGCGTTGACGATGAGCACTCGAGCATCCGGAGCAAAGCCCAGCAGCTCGCTGGACCGGACCCAAGGAGCGGCATCCCCGCTCAGCTGCCCGGACCCAGGTTGCCGAGGAGCCAGGGGCGCAGGATCGGCAGGACCTGGGTGGCCTGCATGGCCTGCATGTGGTCCAGGCCGTCCAGCACGTGGACCTCCCAGCCGAGGGTCTGGAGCTCGGCCCGGTGGCGGATGACCGGGTCGGCCAGGCTCACCTGCACCCCGCCCCAGCGCTCGTCGTAGGCGATCTCGTCCGCCGAGCCCACCAGGCACAGGCGAGGGCAGCGGAGCCGGGCCTGGGCGGCGCGGTCGTCGAAGTCCTGCAGGGCCTGGTAGAGGGTGACGAACTGGCGGGTCTGGGCCTCGGTCAGCGACACCTCGACCGTCGACCAGTCCACCTCGCCTGGTGGGTCGTCCGATGGTGGTGCGGTCGTGGGGTCGCTGGGCGGCGAGGCCGGGCTGGCCTTGGCCAGCTCGTGGGCCGCGGCGGTGACCCGCAGCATCTCGGTGTACGGCCCGTCCAGTGGCGGGTAGCCGCCCATGGCCAGCGCCGCCAGCCGGTCGGTCCGGATCCCGAGCTGCAGCCCGGCAAGGGCCAGCCAGGAGTAGCCGTAGTAGGCGAACCGGTCGGCACCGGCGGCGTCGGCCACGGCCAGCAGGTCGCCGGCGACGTTGGCCGGCGTCAGCGTGTCGGGCTTGGGCTCCTGCAGGACGTGGCCCTCGTAGTCGAAGGCGACCACCTGGAAGGCGTCGCTGAGGCCGTCGACCAGGGAGCGGCCAAGGGCCGGGTCGGCCCCCCACCGTCGCAGCTCCTCGGCCTGGGGTCCCTCGACCGGCCGGGGGTTGACCGGCAGCAGCACCGTGGGGCCGCGACCCTTGATCTCCACGGCGATGGTGCTGGCGTCGTGCAGTCTCGCCTCAGGCATGGCGTCGTCTCCATTCTGCGAGGGCGCCGGCCTCGGCGTGCCAGCGCAGCAGGTCGGTCCGTACGCGGGCGGCGTCGCGCTCGTTGGCGTCCTGGACGATCACCGGGACCGGGGCCAGGCGGGCCAGCTGCCGGAACAGCGCGGGGTAGTCCAGCAGGCCGGCGCCGGCGGCCGGGGAGCCGGAGGTGGCCACGTCCTTGGCCTGGACACCGACGACGCGGGGGCCGAGGAGGTCGACGGCCTCGGCGAGGATCTCGGACTGGCGCGGGACCGTCTCGGGCGAGAGCAGGTTGGCCGGGTCGAGCACGATGCCGATGGGCGCGTCGTGGCCCAGCTCGTCCAGGAGCCGGGCGGCCGCCCGGGCGTCCCGGACGACGTTGCCGGGCTCGGGCTCGACGCCGAGGCGCACCCCGGCGTCGCCGGCCGCCCCGAGCAGGTCGTCCAGGGTGCGCCGCAGGTCGCTCCAGGCGTCGCCGGCGAGGTTCCCCGGGTGGGCGCGCCACATGTCGCCGGGGTCGCGGGTGCCCGAGCAGAGCGTGACGACCTCGGCGCCGAGCTCGGGGACCAGCCCGATCAGCCGGACCGCCTGGGCGGTCTGGGCGGCGCGGAGCGCGGTGTCGGGATGGATGAGGTTGAAGGTCGCCGAGACGCTGGGGATGGCCACCCCGGCGCCGTCGAACGCGCGCCGGACGGCGGCGACCTGGGCCTGGCCGACGTCGCCGCCCAGGGTCGGGCGCCCGATGGCGGCGAAGTTCCAGTGGGCCAGCGGGTAGCCGGCCTGGGCGACCGCCGCGGCGACCTCCTGGGGTGTCTCCCGCCGGAAGGTCCGCGCGAAGATGCCGAGGCGGCCGGCCAGCGCCTCGCCGGCGAGGCCGGCGGCGTGGTTCACAGCCGCACCTCGGACCCGGTCTCCACCGCGGTCGCGGTCGCCTCGATGAGGCGCATGGCCGCCAGCCCGTCCCGCACGTCGGGGTCGGGGTGGCCACCTTCGCGGATGGTCCGGGCGAACGCCTCGACCTGGCGCTCGTAGACGTCGCCGTCGGTGAGGGCCGGCACCACGACCGCGCCGTCGCGGTAGGCGCGCACGGTGGCGGCGCGGCGGGAGAACGGGAAGTGGAGGTCGACCCGGACCGCCCCGCTGGCGCCGAGCACCTCGATGCCCTCGGCCGGGACGCCGGGCACGTCGGCGGCGATCGTGACCGTGCCCACCGCCCCGGCGGTGGTGGTGACCAGGGCCTGCCACACGTGGTCGCGGTCGTCCTGGCGGTGCCGGGCGACCAGCGAGGCCACGTCACCGAGCAGGAACCGGACGGTGTCGAAGACGTGGGCGCCGTGGGTCGCGAGCAGGTACCGCCGGCGGTCGGCCTTGACCGCCGCCTCCCGCCGGCGGGCCCCGGCCTCGGCGAACACCGGTGGGAACAGGGTCGCCTCGATGCCCGGGCGCAGGTCGCCGATGCGGTACCAGGCGCTGAACGACCGCGCCCCGCCGAGGCCCTCGGCGATGAAGCGACGGGCGTACCGCACCCCCTCGTCGTGGCGCTTCATCGCCCCCACCTGCAGCGTCAGCCCGGTCCGGTCGACCAGCTCGACCAGGTCCCCGGCCTCCGGCACGGTCGCGGCCAGGGGCTTCTCGACCAGCACATGCCGGCCGGCTCGGAGCGCCTCGGAGGCGAGCCCATGGTGGAACCGGTCGGGGGCGGCGATGAGCACCGCCTCGACCGACCCATCGCCCCAGAGCGACCCCTGGTCGGTGTGGGCGGCCGACAGGCCATAGCGGCCCGCGACCGAGCCGGCCACCGCGGCACTCGGGTCGCAGACCGCGACCAGCTCGACCCCCTCGGCCTTCTCCACCGCCGGGAGGTGCGCCACCTGGGCGATGCGCCCACAGCCAACCAGGGCGAGACGAACCGGATCGGACATGTCGCCAAGGATAGGGGCCTTGACAGGCGACCCGCGGTTCGGCTACTTTACCGATAGGTTAATTAACTGAGAGGTTAAGCAGGATGCGAGCGGAACGACTCGACGGCACCTTCGCGGCACTGGCCGACCCGACCCGGCGGGCGATCCTGGCCCGGCTGATGGCGGGGGCGGCGTCGGTGACGGAGCTGGCCGAGCCGTTCCAGATGAGCCTTCCCGCGGTGTCCAAGCACCTCAAGGTGCTGGAGCGGGCCGGGCTGATCACCCGGGGGCGGGAGGCGCAGTGGCGGCCCTGCCGGCTGGAGGCCGACCCGCTCAAGGAGGTGGCCGACTGGGTGGAGGGATACCGGCGGTTCTGGGAGGAGAGCGAGCGGCGCTACGAGCGCCTGGACGACTACCTGCGCGAGGCGCAGGGGAAGGAGGGGCCGGACGACGAGCAGGCCACCTGACCAGAGCGGACCGACCGAACGACAGCCACGTTCCACAGGAGAGGAGTGCTCCATGAGCGACCTGAAGGTCGTCGCCGACCCCGGCACCCAGGAGATCGTCATCACCCGCACCTTCGACGCGCCCCGTGAGCTGGTCTTCAAGGCCTTCACCGACCCGGACGCGGTCCGGCAGTGGTGGGGGCAGGCCAGCAGCGAGACCGTCGTCGACCAGCTGGAGGCCCGCCCCGGCGGCCGCTGGCGCTTCGTCGAGCGCGACGGCAAGGGCGGCGAGGACGCGTTCCACGGCGTCTACCACGACCTCCAGGCCCCCGAGCGGATCGTCTACACCTTCGAGTACGAGGGCATGCCCGGCCACGTGCTGCTGGAGACCATCGTCCTCGAGGACCAGGACGGCAAGACGCTGATGACCGACAGCTCGGTGTACCAGTCGGTCGCCGACCGCGACGGGATGCTCCAGTCCGGCATGGAGAGCGGGGCCGCCGAGTCCCTCGACCGGCTCGACGACTACCTGGCCAGGGGATGACGGGAGCGACCAGCGGGCGGGCCGGGCCCGAGGGGCCGCCGGCGGCGGTGCTCGAGCGGTTCGCGGCGCAGAGGGTGGCCAGGCTGGCCACCCTCTCCGCCGTGGGGCCGCGGCTGGTCCCGGTGACCTTCGCCTGGCACGACGGGGCCGCGGTGTGGGCGGTGGACCGGGTCAAGCCCAAGCGGCCCGGCCCGCTGCGGCGCGAGCGCGACCTGGCCGCCGACCCGCGGGTGGCCATGCTGGTGGACCACTACGACGAGGACTGGGCGGCGCTGTGGTGGGTCGAGCTCCAGGGCACCGCGGCCACCATCGAAGGCGCGGCCGCCGAGGCCGCCCTCGACGCCCTGGCCAGGCGCTATCCCCCCTATCGGGGCGACCGTCCGCCGGGCCCGGTGGTGGCCGTGACCCCGCGCCGATGGGCCTGGTGGTCGGCCAGCTGATCCGGCCGAAATGTACGAACCCTCCCGGAGATCGGGTTTATCTCCCTGTGGGTAGGGACATGCTAGGGTTGGCAGGAGCAATGACAGGTCCCGCCCTGTCCCCGCGGGCCGACCACACCTCGTGGAGGTCGCCATGTCGTCCGCGGTAGTCGACTTTGGCGTCGACCCGATCGATCCCCTGGCTCCCGGAGCGTCCCCTGAGACGCTCGAGGTCCGCCCTGAGGACGAGGTCGCCGTCCAGCGTGTCGAGCAGTGGTTCCGCGACTACGCCCAGAACCGTGACCCGGTCCTGCGCGAGCGCATCATCCTGGCCTATCTCGGCCTGGCCGACCGGCTGGCCGAGCGCTACCGGAGCAACCGGGCCGTCCCCCTGGAGGACCTGCGCCAGGTGGCCCGGCTCGGGCTGGTCAAGGCGGTCGACCGCTACCAGCCGGAGCGCGCCAACCCGTTCATCCCCTACGCCGTGGCCACCGTGGTCGGCGAGCTCAAGCGCCACCTGCGCGACGCCAGCTGGCGCCTGCGGGTGCCCCGCGGGACCAAGGACCTGGCCCTGCGGCTCTGCCGGGCGATCGACGAGCTGCCCCAGCAGCTCGGCCACTCCCCCACCGTCCCCGAGCTGGCCGAATACCTGGGAGCCAGCATGGAGGAGGTCCTGGAGGCGATCGAGGTCGCCCAGACCCGCTCGGCGCCGTCCCTTGACCAGCCGGCCGGCGAGGACGGCGAGGCCGTGCTGGGCGACTTCGTGGTCGACCGGCGCCACCGCGAGGAGCTGGAGGACCTGCTGGTCCTGCCCCAGCTGATCGGGCGGCTGCCGGAGCGGGAGCGGCGGATCGTGCTCCTGCGGTACGTCGAGGAGCTGACCCAGGACGAGATCGCCGCCCGCATGCAGATCTCCCAGATGCACGTCTCGCGCCTCCTGCGACGGGCGATCGAGCGCATGCGCTGCCAGCTCGTCGACAGCTAGCGGGCCGGGCCAGCGGGCGGTTTGGAAGCCTCCCGGCTGGCAACGCCTCCCCGGGAGGGCCGAGACCCCGCCCTCCTGTGCCTCAAGGGTGCCTGCTTCAGGCACCCTTGAGGCCGCAAAACTATGATGGGCCCCGATGAGCATCGATTCTGACGCCCTGGCCAAGAGCGTGGCCCGCCTGGAGGGTGTCGACCCGGTCGACACCGGGCTGGACGCCGCCCTGGAGCTGGCCGTCTCCGAGACCGACCAGCTGTTCAAGGTCGACGGCGCCGGGCTGATGCTGCTCAGCGAGGACGGGTCGCTCCGCTACGTGGCCGCCTCCGACGAGCCGGGCCGGATGCTCGAGTCGCTCCAGGAGCAGTTCGGCGAGGGTCCCTGCGTCGACGCCTTCCTCGAGGACGCCCCGGTCCTGGCCGGGAACATGGCCGCCGACCCGCGCTGGCCGTCGGTCGGCCCGCTGGCCGCCGGGCACGGCGTCCACGCCGTCCTCGGCGTGCCGATCAACCTGCGCGAGGGCCCGGTGGGCACCCTCAACGTCTACGCCGCCCGCCCCCACCGCTGGGACCAGTCCGACGTCGCCGCCATCCAGGCCTACACCCGGGTGGTCGCCTCGCTGCTCCGGGCGGCCGTGCGCGCCCATCTCAGCGGCAAGGCGGCCGGCCAGCTCCAGCAGGCCCTCGACCACCGCAGCCTGATCGAGCAGGCCAAGGGCGTCATCATGGAGCGCCGGGGCGTCGACCAGCAGGCCGCCTTCGAGCTCCTGCGGGGCCACGCCCGGGCCACCCGCCGCCGCCTGGACGAGGTCGCCAGGCAGACGGTGGCCGGCGCCCGCCTCCCCGGCTGACCGATGGCGGCGCCCATCGAGGACTACGCGCTGATCGGCGACACCCACACCGCCGGCCTGGTCAGCCGGGAGGGGTCGATCGACTGGCTGTGCCTGCCCCGCTTCGACTCGCCGGCCTGCTTCGCGGCCCTGCTCGGCGACCGGTCCAACGGCCGCTGGCTGCTCGCCCCGGCCGGTCCCGTCCGGGAGGTCCGGCGCCGCTACCAGGGCGACACCCTGGTCCTGGAGACCGAGTACCGCACCGACGACGGGATCGTTCGGGTGGTCGACTGCATGCCGCCGCGCCAGTGGGACCCGGACGTGGCCCGGATCGTCGAAGGGGTCAAGGGCCGGGTGCCGATGCGGATGGAGCTGACCATCCGCTTCGACTACGGCTCGATCGTGCCCTGGGTCCGGCACATCGACGGGGCCCTGCACGCGGTCGCCGGGCCCGACTCGGTCTGGCTGCGCACCCCGGTGCCGGTGCGGGGCGAGAACTGGAGCACCCTGGCCGACTTCACCGTGGCCGAGGGCGAGCGGGCGCCGTTCATGCTCACCTGGCACGCCTCGCACCGCCCGGCCCCGCGGCGGATCGACCCCATCCGGGCCCTGGCCGACACCGAGGCCTGGTGGGGCAAGTGGGCCAGCCACGTCGACTACGGCGGCGGCTGGCAGGACGCGGTGATCCGCTCCCTGCTCACCCTCAAGGCGCTGACCTACGCCCCCACCGGCGGGATCGTGGCCGCCCCGACCACCTCGCTGCCCGAGCAGCTGGGCGGGGTCCGCAACTGGGACTACCGCTACTGCTGGCTGCGGGACGCCACCTTCACCCTCTCGGCCCTGATGCTGGCCGGGCTGGCCTCCGAGGCCAAGGCGTGGCGGGAGTGGCTGCTGCGGGCCGTGGCCGGCCAGCCGCGGCAGATGCAGATCCTCTACGGGGTGGCCGGCGAGCGGCGCATCACCGAGCAGGAGCTTCCCTGGCTGCCCGGCTACGAGCGGTCGGCGCCGGTGCGGATCGGCAACGCGGCCGTGAACCAGTTCCAGCTCGACGTCTACGGCGAGGTCATGGACACCCTGCACCTGGGCCACCACATCGGCCTGGAGAGCGACGAGCCGGTCTGGGACCTGCAGCAGGCCCTGCTCGAGTTCCTGGAGTCGAAGTGGCGCGAGCCCGACGAGGGCATCTGGGAGATCCGCGGTCCCCGGCGGCACTTCACCCACTCCAAGGTGATGGCCTGGGTCGCCCTCGACCGGGCCATCAAGGCGGTCGAGCTGATGGGCCACGACGGCCCGGTGGACCGCTGGCGGGCGGTCCGGCGCGAGCTCCACGACGAGGTCTGCCGCGAGGGCTACGACGCCGAGCGCGACACCTTCGTGCAGTTCTACGGGGCCGACCACCTGGACGCCAGCCTGCTCCTGATCCCCCTGGTCGGGTTCCTGCCCGCCGACGACCCGCGGGTCAAGGGGACGGTGGCCGCCATCCAGCGCGAGCTGACCGTCGACGGCCTGGTCCACCGCTACCCGCCCGACGGGTCGCAGTCGGTGGACGGGCTGCCCCCCGGCGAGGGGACCTTCCTGGCCTGCACCTTCTGGCTGGCCGACAACCTGGCCCTGATGGGCCGGCGCGATGAGGCGCTGGCCATCTTCGAGCGCCTCCTCACCCTCCGCAACGACGTCGGCCTGCTGGCCGAGGAGTTCGACCCGTCCTCGGGCCGCCAGCTCGGCAACTTCCCCCAGGCGTTCTCCCACGTCGCCCTCGTCAACACCGCCAACTACCTGTCCGAGGGCCCCACGCCGGCCTGGGCCCGGCACACGGAGTGACGCTAGCGGGCCCGCAGGTCGGAGGCCGGGGTGACCAGGCAGATCGGGTTGACCCAGTCGCCCTGGGCCACCAGCACGCGGCCCGAGCTCAGGGTGTTGTCGTCCCAGCGGATCGAGTAGAAGGCCACCGAGAACCACAGGCAGGGACGGCTCGGGTCGGTCAGGTTGCCGGCCTCGGGCGTCTGCACATAGGCGGTGCCGTTGACGTCGCCGGTGTTCACCGTGGAGGAGCCGGCGTGAAAGTTCGGCGCGATGCCGTCGTTGTCGTAGAGCTCGACCCGGATGGCGATCCGCTTGGCGAACCCGGCGCCGGCCCGGCGGATCTTGACCGCCTGGACCGCGGCCTGGATGTCGACCGCCTCGGCGTCGGTCCAGTCGGGCTCGACCCAGGTCTGGATGAGGACCTGCCCCTGGTCGGGGTTGCCGAAGTGGTTGACGACGACCTGCTCCAGGTTCTCCCTGGTCTCGCCGTTGGCGACGAAGGCGACGCGATCCCCGCCGCTGGGCTGCATCGCCTTCCGGCGGTCGCGGGCGTCCGCCCGCGGGTCGGCCATGGCCGGCGCCGCCAGCGCCAGGACCAGCGCGGTCACCATGACCGCGAGCAACCGAGTGCGCATCTGCTCCTCCCCCGTGATCGGGATCTTCACAGGCGTTTGGGACCGGTGGTGCCTTGCGAGAATGGGGAGTGGGCGGAGGTGGAAGCACTGTTTGTACCGTCTGCGGAGACGGTCGTCGAGGGGCGATTCAGCGGTTCTGGGGATTCGAGGGAAATATGAGCGAGGTGATCCGGATCACACCCGAGGTCGCCATCCCCGTGGCCGAGCTCGAGTTCCGGGCCAGCCGGGCCTCGGGGCCGGGCGGGCAGGGGGTGAACACCACCGACTCGCGGGTCGAGCTCCGCTTCGACCTGGCCGGGTCGCCGTCGCTGACCGACGAGGCCAAGGAGCTGGCCGTGCGCCGCCTGGGGCCAAGGCTCGACTCGGGGGGCGTGCTGCGGGTGGTCGCCCAGGCCCAGCGGAGCCAGCTGGCCAACCGCCGGGCGGCCGTCGAGCGGTTCGCCGAGCTGCTGGCCGCCGCCCTGGCCACCCCGAAGGCCCGCCGCCCGACCCGCCCCTCCCGAGCCGCGGCCGCCCGCCGGGTCGAGACCAAGCGCCGCCGCTCCACCACCAAGCGCCTCCGGGAGCGGCCCCGGCGGCCCGACGACGACTGAGCGGCCCGGGCTAGCCGCCGGCCAGCTCGACGGTGACCGTGAGGCCGTCGGCGGGATCGAGCAGGACCAGGTCGGCGATGGCACCGGCCCGGCGCAGGTCGCCGGCGACCTCGGCCAGGACCTCGAGGCGCTCGGGGCGGTCGGCGACCTCGACCCGGCGGACCGGGGTGCGCAGCGACCGGCGGGCGGCGGTCTTGGCCCGGCGGACCTCGGCCAGGACGGCGGTGGCGGCCTCCAGCGCCAGGGGGCTGGGCCGTTCCACCCCGGTGGCGGCCCGCAGCGGGCCCCCCTCGGGCCAGGGGCCGCGGTGGACCGAGCCGTCGCGCCACCACGACCAGACCTCCTCGGTGACGAACGGCAGCACCGGGGCGAACAGGCGGACCAGGGTGTCGAGGGCCAGGCGCAGGGCGCCGACGGCCGAGGCCTGGCCGGCCGGGCCGTCCTCGCCGTAGGCCCGGCCCTTGACCAGCTCCAGGTAGTGGTCGCAGAAGGTCCAGAAGAAGGCCTCGCCGGCCTCCAGGGCCCGGGCCGGCTCATAGGCCTCGAAGGCGGCGGTGGCCTCGTCGACCACCCCGGCCAGGCCGGCCAGCATGGCCCGGTCGAGGGCCCGGGTGGCCTCGGCGGCGCCGGCGCCGTCGAGGGTGAGCACGAAGCGGGAGGCGTGCAGCAGCTTGGTGGCCAGGCGGCGCCCGACCCGCAGCTGGCCCTCGTCCAGGGTGGTGTCGACCCCGGCCCGCTTGCCGGCCGCCCAGTGGCGCAGGGCGTCGGCCCCGAAGCGCTCCAGGGCGTCGGCCGGGGTGAGCGCGTCCCCCCGGGACTTGGCCAGCTTGCGCCGGTTGGGGTCGACCACCCAGCCGGCGATGACCGCGTGCGCCCACGGGACCGTGCCGTGCTCCACGTGCGCCCTGGCCAGCGAGTAGAACAGCCAGGTGCGGATGATGTCGTGGCCCTGGGGCCGCAGGTCCATGGGGAACACGCGGGCGAACAGGTCGGGGTCGTCCTCCCAGCCGCCGGCGATCTCGGGGGTGATGGCCGAGGTCGCCCAGGTGTCCATCACGCCGGGGGCGCCGGCGAAGCCGCCTGGCCGGTCCCGGTCGGCCTGGACGTAGCCTTCTGGCACGTCGGTGGACGGGTCGATCGGCAGCCGGGCCTCGGAGGGCACCAGCGGGTGGTCGTGGTCGACCTGGCCGTCCTCGGTCACCGGGTACCAGAGCGGGAACGGCACCCCGAAGAAGCGCTGGCGGCTGACGCACCAGTCGGCCGAGAGCCCGTCGACCCAGTTCTGGAAGCGGCTGCGCATCCACTCGGGGTGCCAGGACAGCTCGCTCCCCCTGGCCAGCAGGGCGTCCTTGAGGCTGACGGTGCGGACGAACCACTGGCGGCTGGTCAGGATCTCCACCGGCTGGCTGCCGTGCTCGTAGAACTTGACCGTCTGGGTGACGCGGGCCGGGGGCGCGGCCAGGGCGCCGGCCTGGCGCAGCATGGCCGCCGCCCGCTCCCGGGCCCGGTGCAGGGGCAGGCCGGCCAGCTGGTCGTGGGCCCGCTGGGCGGCCGCCGGGTCGGCGCAGCCGAACCCGGGCGAGCCCCAGGCGACCGGCCGGATGGTGCCGTCCTGGTCCAGCACCGGCCGCATGGGCAGGCCCAGCTCGCGCCACCAGACCAGGTCGGTCGGGTCGCCGAAGGTGCAGAGCATGGCGATGCCCGTCCCCTTGCCGGGGTCGGCCAGCTTGTGGGCCAGCACCGGCACCTCGGCCCCGAACAGCGGCGTCCGCACGGTGGTGCCCTGGAGGTCGGCGAAGCGCCCGTCGTCGGGGTGGACGACCAGGGCCACGCAGGCCGCCAGCAGCTCGGGCCGGGTGGTGTCGACCTCGATCGCCGGAGCCCGATTGACCGGGGCACCCCCTCGGGGTTCCCCGGACCCCTCCGTGAACCGCAGCCGGTAGGACATGCCCTCGACCTCGCGGTCCTCCAGCTCGGCCTGGGCGACGGCGGTGTGGAAGTCGACCTCCCACAGGGTCGGGGCGTCGGCCTGGTAGGCCAGGCCCTTGGCCAGCAGGCGCAGGAACGCCCGCTGGGAGGCCCGCCGGGCCTGCTCGCCGACGGTGGCGTAGGTCAGCGACCAGTCGACCGACAGCCCCAGGCGCCGGAAGGTGGCCTCGAAGGCCTGCTCGTCCGCCATGGTGAGCTGGCTGCAGAGCTCGACGAAGTTGGGCCGGGAGACGGCGATCGGCTGCCGGGACGGCCACTCGGGCGGCTCGAAGGCCGGCTTGTAGGGCAGGGACGGGTCGCAGCGGACGCCGAAGTGCTGCTGGACCCGGCGCTCGGTCGGCAGGCCGTTGTCGTCCCAGCCCATCGGGTAGAACACCGCCCGGCCGCGCATCCGCTGGAAGCGGGCGATCACGTCGGTCTGGGTGTAGGAGAAGGCGTGGCCCAGGTGGAGCGAGCCGCTGACCGTCGGCGGCGGGGTGTCGATCGAGAACACCTCGACCCGCGACCGGGTGCGGTCGAAGCGGTAGACGCCGCTGCGCGCCCACCGGTCGGCCCACTTGCGCTCGAGCCCGTCGAGGGTCGGCTTGGTCGGCGGCTTGGGCTCCATGAGGCGGTCAGCCTACCCGCGCTGTCAGTCCAGTCGCAGGCCCATGATGATCGCGTCCCACAGCTCGCCCGAGCGGCGCCGGTAGTGCCTGGTCAGGTAGCCCTCGCGCTGGAAGCCGTGGCGCTCGTAGAGGGCGATGGCGGCCCGGTTGTGGGGCCAGACCTGAAGGGCGATCTTGTGGGCGCCGGCCTTGCGGGCCCGCGCGATCGCCTCGGCCAGCAAGGCGGTGCCGACGCCGCGGCCCCGCCAGCCGGCGGCCACGGCCATGCCCAGGTCGGCCACGCCGTAGCGGGCCAGGTAGAGGCCGAGCTCGCCCACGACCTGGCCGCCGGCCTCGGCGACCAGCACGATCGCCTCCTCGCGCTCGACGTCCTCGACCATGCGGCGGCGGCGCTGCTCGACGTCGACGGGGGCCTCGGTGGCGATCCAGCGGCCCTCGCCGGCCACCTCGACCAGCACGGCCACCACCGCGTCGACGTCGTCCAGGGTGGCCGGGCGGACGGTGACCGGCG
>CALGFH010000331.1 GCA_937881255.1 uncultured Actinomycetes bacterium | reverse complement strand
CGGGGCCCTGCCCGGCGACCGGCCCGACCAGCAGGCCACCCTCCTCACCGACCTGGTCGAGCGGGTGACCTGAGCCGATGTCCTGGGCCGAGCGGGCGCAGCAGATCGTGGTCGACGGGAACGTCATGATCGCCCTGGCCGTGGCCGTCCTGGCCGGGTTCGTGTCGTTCGCCTCGCCGTGCGTGCTGCCGCTGGTGCCCGGCTACCTCTCCTACATGTCGGGGGTGAGCGGCCAGGACGTCGAGCAGCGGGGCGACCGCCGGGCCGGGCGGGTGGTGGCCGGGGCGGCCCTGTTCGTGCTCGGGTTCTCGATCGTGTTCGTGGCCCTTGGGGCGGCCCTCGGGGCGGTCACCTCCTGGCTGGTGCTCAACCGCAACCTGGTCACCCGGGTCGCCGGGGTGCTGGTGATCGTCATGGGCCTGTTCCTGGCCGGGGTCATCAAGCCCGGCTTCCTCTACCGGGAGCGGCGCCTGCGGGCCGACAAGGTCCCCGGCGGGCTGGCCGGGGCCCTGCCCCTCGGCATGGTGTTCGGGCTCGGCTGGACGCCCTGCATCGGGCCGACCCTGGGGGCCGTGCTCGGGCTGGCCACCGTCGGCGGGGGCGGGGCCCGCCGGGGGGCGCTGCTGCTGTTCGCCTACTCGATCGGGCTGGGCCTGCCGTTCCTGGTCGCCGCCCTCGGCTTCCGGCGGGCCCTCGGCCGGTTCCCGGCCCTGCGGGCCCGCTTCCGGTTGTTCGAGCTGGTCGGGGGCGGGATGCTGGTGGTCATCGGGGTGCTGCTGCTCACCGGCCTCTGGGACACCCTGCTGACCCAGCTCAAGATCTGGTCCGGGTCGATCACCCTGCCCCTGTAGCGAGGTCCTGTCCTTGGCCGTCGACGTCCGACCCCCCGCCGCGCCCTCCGGGCGGCGACCACCGCGCCCCGGGCTGGGCGACACCCTGCGCCAGGCCTGGCGCGAGTACCGCTCCATGCGGACCGCCCTGGTCCTGCTGGTGGTGCTGGCCGCGGCCTCCATCCTGGGCAGCCTGTTCCCCCAGGAGGGCCTCAGCCCCCAGCGGGTCGACCAGTACTTCGCCGACCACCCCGCCCTGGCCCCGGTGCTGGAGCGGCTGGGGCTGTTCGACGTGTTCGGCTCGGCCTGGTACATGGCCATCTACCTGGCCCTGCTCGGGGCCCTGGTCGCCTGCCTGGTCCCGAGGAGCCGGGCCCTGTACCGGGTGCTGCGCTCGCGGCCCCCCCGGGGCGGGGACCTGTCCCGCTACCGCACCCGGGCCAGCTTCCAGACCTCGGCCGCCCCCGACGAGGCCATGGCCGCGGCCCGCCGGGTGCTGCGCCGGAGCCGCTACCGCCTGGCCGACCACGACGGGGAGCTGGCCGGGGAGAAGGGGTTCCTGCGCGAGGCCTCGAGCCTCCTGTTCCACGTGTCGCTGCTGGTGCTGCTGGTCGGGCTGGCCTACGGCAAGGGCTACGGGTACCGGGGCCAGGCGGCCATCGTCGAGGGCGAGACCTGGGCCAACGCCCGGGTCGGCTACGACAGCTTCAGCCCCGGCCGCTTCTTCGGGCCCGAGCGCCTGGCCCCCTTCCAGCTCCGGCTGGAGGAGTTCACCAACTCCTTCCACCCCGACAACACCCCGCGCGAGTTCGCCTCCCGGCTGACCGCCCTCGACCTGGACGGCCGCCAGCTCCAGTCCCAGCGGGTCGCCCCCAACCGGCCCATGACCGTCGACGGGGTGCGGATCTTCCAGTCCGACTACGGCTATGTCCCGGTGGTCCGGGTCCAGGGCAAGGACGGCAGGGACCTGGTCGCCGCCCAGGAGGTCCTGACCCTGCGCGACCCGGCCTCGGAGTGGTCCACCGGGGCGGTCAAGGTGACCAGGGCCGATCCCCAGGTCGGGCTGGAGCTGACCATGTTCACCGGCCTGGTCACGGCGCCCGACTGCCCCGGCGGGGCGCCCTTCTGCAACGACCCCCGGCTGGTCCGGCCGGTGCTGGTGGTGCTGGCCTACCAGGGCGACCTGCAGGCCGACCGGGCCCAGAGCGTGTTCACCCTGGACCGCTCCCGGCTGGAGCTGCTCGGGGACCGGCCGCTGCTGCTGGTCCCCGGCCAGTCCAAGGAGCTGGCCAACGGCATGGTGGTGTCGTTCACCGACCTCAAGCAGTACAGCGTGCTCACCCTGGCCCGCGACCCGGGCGTGCCGGTGGTCGCGGTGGCGGCCGGCCTGCTGCTCGGAGGGCTGGTCCCGTCGCTGTACGTGACCCGGCGCCGGGTCTGGGCCCGGGCCGTCCCCGACGGGGCCGGCGGCGCCCGGGTCGAGCTGGCCGGCCTCGCCCTCCAGGGCAAGGCCGCCTTCGAGGACGAGCTGGCCCGGCTCGCCGAGCAGGTCCGGCGGGGTACGCTAGACGCCCCGGACCGCTCCCGGTAGGAGATCGTCCCCATGTCGCCGTCGGACCTGGCCACCACCTCCGACACCCTGGCCTGGCTGGCCGTGCTCAGCTACGTGGTCGCGGCCACGCTGTTCGGGCTCGAGTTCGCCTACCGGACGCGCTGGTTCGGGGCCGCCGGGCTGACCGTGACCGTGGCCGGGCTGGCCGCCAACCTGGGCGCGGCCGTGACCCGGGGCCTGGCGGTGGACCGGGTGCCGTGGGGCAACATGTACGAGTTCTCGATCATCGTCGGGATCATCACCGTGGCCGGCTTCCTGGTCTGGGTGGCCCGCAAGCCCGAGATCCGGCCCCTCGGGGTGTTCGTGCTGCTGCCGGCCGTGCTCGCCATGGCCCTTGGCGGCCTGGTCTTCCGGGTGCCGGCCGGTCCCCTGGTCCCGGCGCTCAACTCCCGCTGGATCGTGATCCACGTGGCCGCGGCCATCACCGGCTCCTCGGTGCTCTGCCTGGCCGCCGTGTTCAGCATCCTGTACCTGGTCAAGGAGCGGGTCGAGCGCCGCCAGCGCCCGCCGGCCCCGCCCCTGGTCGCCGGGGCGGCCCAGACCGCCGACCGGGTCGAGGTCGACCGGGCGGTGGCCCGCCACGGCGGCATCTGGGACCGGCTCCCGTCGGCCGACACCCTCGACCAGCTGGCCTACCGGACGACCGCCTTCGGCTTCCCCATCTGGACCTTCGCCATCATCGCCGGGGCCATCTGGGCCCAGGCGGCCTGGGGCCGCTACTGGGGCTGGGACCCCAAGGAGACCTGGTCGTTCATCAGCTGGACGGTGTTCGCCGCCTACCTGCACGCCAGGGCCACCGCCGGCTGGCGGGGCCGCCGCGCCGCCTGGCTGGCCATCATCGGCCTGGCCACCCTGCTGTTCAACTTCTACGCGGTCAACACCGTGATCGTCGGCCTCCACAGCTACGGCGGGTAGGGCCCCGGGAACGACGACGCCCCCGACCCTGATGGGTTCGGGGGCGTCAGCCACCTTGTCCGCTGCCGGGCGCGCTCATCGCTTGGCCCGCCGGAGCTCACGGAGGCGACGGCGGGCGACCCGCTGCTCCCTGGCCGACTCGGCCTGGGCGAGCAGCTCGGCCTGGCGGGCCTGGGCAACCTGATAGGTCATGGACAGCATGCTCAACCCTCCTCTGGGCACCACAAAGCTTGCCGCCGGGGTACGATGCCTCCCCGAGGCCTGCTTCGGCGTTCTATTTGGCTACAACGGCAGTATACCCTAATGGATCGGGGTCAGCTAGTGGCAGAAGGGCCCAAACGTTCGAAGAAAGCGGCAAGATCGCCGAACAAAGTCGTACCGATCCATGAGGGTGCCGAGCCGGTGCGGGCCTCGCTCGACGACACCGACCTGGCCATCGTCCGGGCCCTCCAGGCCAACGCCCGGGCCACCTACACCGAGGTCGGCAAGGCGGTCGGCCTCTCGGCGGCCTCGGTGCACGAGCGGGTCCACCGGCTCGAGGGCCGCGGCGTGATCCGCGGCTACCACGCCGAGGTCGACCCCGGGCTGCTCGGCCTGGGCGTGCTCTCGCTGGTCAGCGTCCTGCCCAGCGACTCCATGGACGCGGACGCGACCGAGGCCGCCCTTGGCGCCCTCCCCGAGGTCGAGACCGCCTGGAGCGTGGCCGGCGAGGACAGCCACCTGCTGGTGGTCAGGACCCGCTCGATCGCCGAGCTGTCCGACGTCCTCCAGCGCCTCCAGGGCATCGACGGGGTCGCCCGCACCCGCACCGCGGTGGTGCTGGCCACCCCGGTCCGCCGCCCCCCGACGGTCTGACCGATGACCACCGACAAGGCGCCGGCGGCCGAGCGCACCGCCCCGGGGGTGCAGCGGATGTTCGACCGGGTCGCCCCCCGCTACGACCTGGCCAACACCGTGTTCTCCCTCGGCCAGGACAAGGCCTGGCGCCAGGCCGCGGCCAGGGCGACCCGCCTGGCCGCGGGCGAGGTCGCCGTCGACGTGGCCTGCGGCACCGGCGCCCTCACCCGCGAGCTGGAGGCCATCGCCCCCGGGGCGACGGTCGCCGGCTTCGACTTCTCCTACCAGATGCTGGCCCACGGGCCCGGGGGCCGGTTCGCCGCCGGGGACGCCCTCCAGCTCCCCCTGGCCGACGCCGGCGCCGACGTGGTCACGATCGCCTTCGGCCTGCGCAACCTGCCCGAGCCCGGCCAGGGCCTGCTCGAGTTCCGCCGGGTCCTGCGCCCGGGCGGCCGCCTGGTCGTGTGCGAGTTCTCGACCCCGGTGGTCCCGGTGCTGCGCGACGTCTACGCCCGCTACCTGACCCGCCTCATGCCGGTGGCCGCCCGCCGCCTCACCTCCGACCCCGAGGCCTACCAGTACCTGGCCCGCTCCATCGGCGCCTGGCCCGACCAGCCGGCCCTGGCCCGCTGGCTCCAGGAGGCCGGCTTCGCCGAGGTCGCCTGGCGCAACCTCAGCGGCGGCATCGTCGCCCTCCACCGGGGCGTGGCCCGTCCATAGGAAAATAGTTCCGGAACCGTTTGCCGTGACACACTGCGCGCCCTACACTCCAGTCGACGTACTTGTGCGTCGATTCACAAATGGACGTGGCCGCTGGGAGGCGAGGTGAGCGACGCCTACGACGCGCTGGTCATCGGTGGTGGGCCGGGGGGGTCGGCGACCGCGTTCCATCTGGCCAGGGGCGGGGCCAGGGTGCTCCTGGTCGAGAAGCAGACCTACCCGCGGGACAAGGTGTGCGGCGACGGGCTGACCCCAAGGGCGGTCCGGGCGCTCGACCACATGGGGCTCCGTGAGGAGTACCAGAGCTGGTCGCGCAGCGCCGGCCTCAAGGTCCACGGGGGCGGGCACGTGATCGAGCTGCCCTGGCCGGAGCTGGAGGACTTCCCGTCCTTCGGGCTGGCCCGGCCCCGGACCGACCTCGACCAGCTGCTCGCCCGGACGGCTTCCAAGGCCGGGGCCGACCTGTGGGAGGCCACCGACGTGCTCGAGCCGCTGGTCGAGCACGGCCTGGTCAGGGGGGCGGTGGTGCGGCGCGAGGGGGAGGACCCGGTCGATGTCCGGGCCGAGGTGGTGGTGGCCGCCGACGGCGCCTCCAGCCGCTTCGCCCAGGCCCTGGGCCTGGTCAGGGACGAGCAGCGGCCCATCGGGGTGGCCATCCGCCAGTACTTCCGGTCCGAGCGCGACACCGACCCCTGGATCGACTCCTACCTGGAGCTGTGGAAGGGCGACCACCTGCTGCCCGGCTACGGCTGGGTGTTCCCCCTGGCCGACGGCACCGTGAACATCGGCTGCGGGCTGCTCAACACCTCCGAGGGCTTCCGCAACACCAACTACCGGGACCTGCTCAGGGAGTGGCTGCCGACGGTGGCCTCCGAGTGGGGCGTCGACCCGGCCGACCCGGTGGCCAAGCCCCGCTCGGCCCCGCTGCCCATGGGGGCCAGCCGCCACCCGCCGCTGCACCGGGGCGTGCTGTTCGTCGGGGACGCGGCCGGGCTGGTCAACCCGTTCAACGGCGAGGGCATCGACTACGCCATGGAGTCGGGCCAGCTGGCCGCCGAGGTCGGCCTGGCCGTGCTGGAGAGCGGCGACCGGACGCGGCTGAGCACCTACCGGGCCGCGCTCGAGCGCAGCTTCGGCTCCTACTTCACCCTCGGCCGGGTGTTCGTCCGGGCCATCGGGCACCCCCAGGTGATGAAGGCCTGCGCCAGGTACGGCCTGCCCCGGCCGACCCTGATGAAGCTGGTCCTGAAGCTGATGGCCAACCTGTACGAGCCGGCCAGGGGCGACGCCACCGACCGGCTGGTGCGGGCCATGGTCCGACTGGCTCCTTCGAGGTGAGGGTCGTGACCGCCCAAGTTTGCGTGCTCTCCCGAGGCGGCCATAGGCTGGCCCCGCCGCCGTCGGCCCCACGCTCGAGGTCTGTTGGAGGCTGCCCGTGAACCTCGGTGCCTTCGCTCCGATCCTGGCCATGCTCGTGCTGGCCGCCGCGTTCGCGGTCCTGTCGATCGTGGTCTCGGCCTTTCTGGCGCCGCACCGGCCGACCAGGGCCAAGTACTCGGCGTATGAGTCGGGCGTGGAGCCGGGCCGGCTGCCCCAGGGGGAGCGCTACCCGGTCAAGTTCTACCTGACCGCGATGCTGTTCGTGGTCTTCGACGTCGAGGTGATCTTCCTCTACCCGTGGGCGGTCGTGTTCCGCCAGCTGGGCGTCTTCGGGCTGGTCCAGATGGGCATCTTCGTCGGGCTGATCCTGATCGCCTACATCTATGACTGGAAGCGCGGCGGATTGGAGTGGGACTGACCATGCAGACCGGGAGCGGACTGGAGAAGCTGCCAGGCGGCATCCTCGTCACGACCGTGGAGAAGCTGGCCAACTGGGCCCGCAAGGGCTCGCTGTGGCCGGCCACCTTCGGGCTGGCCTGCTGCGCCATCGAGATGATGGCCGCCGGGGCCGGCCGCTACGACCTGGCCCGGTTCGGCATGGAGGTGTTCCGGGCCTCGCCCCGCCAGGCCGACCTGATGATCGTGTCCGGCCGGGTGTCGCAGAAGATGGCCCCGGTGCTGCGGACCATCTACGACCAGATGCCCGAGCCCAAGTGGGTCATCTCGATGGGTGTCTGCGCCACCTCGGGCGGGATGTTCAACAACTACGCGATCGTCCAGGGCGTCGACCAGATCGTTCCGGTGGACATGTACGTGCCCGGCTGCCCGCCCCGGCCGGAGATGCTGATCGACGGGATCATCAAGCTCCACGAGAAGATCATGAAGGGCGAGCCCCGCTCCAAGCTGGTGCTGGAAGAGGTGGGCAGGTGACCGAGGCCGCCGAGCTCGACTTCCAGCCGCCGGAGGCGCTCCAGCCGGTCCTGACCGGGCTGCGGGAGCGCTTCGAGGACGCCATCCGCGAGGTCAGCGGGCACCGGGGCGAGGTCGTGGTCGAGCTGGAGCGCGACCGGCTGGTCGAGGTCTGCACCTGGCTGCGCGACCACCCGGCGGCCCGGTTCCGGCTGCTGGCCAGCATCTCCGGCATCGACTACCTGAACTACGACGACCGGCCCGAGCGGCTGTGCGCCGACTACAACCTCTACTCCTTCGACCACAACATCCGGATCCGGCTCAAGGTCCGGGTCACGGTCGAGGACCCCCACATCCCCTCGGTCACCGGGGTCTGGCCGGGGGCCAACTTCCCGGAGCGGGAGGCCTACGACTTCTTCGGCATCCGCTTCGACGGGCACCCCAACCTGGTCCGGATCCACATGCCCGAGGACTGGAAGGGCTACCCGCAGCGCAAGGACTACCCGCTGGGCGGGGTCGACGTCGAGTACATCGGCGCCCACATCCCCCCGCCGGACACCAGGCGGTACAAGGGAGGCTGGACCAGCACATGAGCGAGGTCGAGGTGCCGGTCGTCCAGCCCGGCGAGGCCCACGAGCTGCCCCCGGCCAGCTCGGCCGAGCACGTGTCGGTGCACGAGCGGCGGGTCCACCAGGTGGTGGCCATGGGCGGCGGCGACTGGGCCGAGGTCACGGCCAGGGCCGCGGCCGAGGGCCAGGACGACGTGATGATCATCAACATGGGCCCCCAGCACCCCTCGACCCACGGGGTGCTGCGCCTGGTCGTCGAGCTCAAGGGCGAGGAGGTCATCAACCTCCAGCCGGTGGTCGGCTACCTGCACACCGGCATCGAGAAGTCGGCCGAGTTCCGCACCTGGGTCCAGGGGGTCACCTTCGTGACCCGCATGGACTACCTGGCCCCGATCTTCAACGAGACCGCCTACTGCCTGGCCACCGAGAAGCTGCTCGGGATCGAGCCGCCGCCGCGGGCCACCGCCCTGCGGGTGCTGATGATGGAGCTGAACCGGATCAGCTCCCACCTCGTCTGGCTGGCCACCACCGGGCTGGAGCTGGGCGCCCTCTCGATCATGCTCTACGGCTTCCGGGAGCGGGAGGAGATCCTCGACATCCTCGAGGACGTCACCGGGCTGCGCATGAACCACGCCTGGGTGCGGCCGGCCGGCGTCTCCCAGGACCTGCCCGACGGCACCGAGGACAAGATCCGGGCCTTCGTCCGGGACATGCGAAGCAAGGCCGACGAGTACGAGACCCTGCTCACCAACAACCCGATCTGGCTGGAGCGGACCAGGGGCATCGGCTACCTCTCCCTGGACGAGCTGATCGGCCTGTCGACCACCGGGCCGATGCTGCGGGCGGCCGGGCTCGACCACGACCTCCGCAAGGCCCAGCCCTACTGCGGCTACGAGCAGTACGAGTTCACCGTGCCCACGGCCACCGGCTCGGACGTGTACGCCCGCTACCAGGTCCGGCTGGCCGAGATGCGCGAGAGCCTGCGGATCGTCGAGCAGGTGCTCGACACCCTGCCCGGCGGGCCGGTCATGTCCGAGGACCCCAAGATCGGCTGGCCGGCCAAGCTCGCCCTCGGCCCGGACGGGCTGGGCAACTCCCCGGCCCACGTCCAGCACATCATGGGCGAGTCCATGGAAGCCCTCATCCACCACTTCAAGCAGGTCACCGAGGGCATCAAGGTGCCGAGGGGCGAGGTCTACGTGCCCATCGAGTCGCCACGGGGGGAGCTCGGCTACCACGTGATCTCCGACGGCGGCAACCTGCCCTACCGGGTCCACGTCCGCGACCCGTCGTTCGTGAACCTCCAGACCGGCACCCCCATGTCGATCGGCCTGCTGGTCGCCGACGTCATCGCCGCCATGTCCTCCATCGACCCGGTCCTCGGCGGCGTCGACCGCTGAGCCCGTAAAGGAGCCCCCCACCGCCGTGCCCCTGTCCGACCAGACCCTGACCCGGGCCGAGGAGCTGATCGCCCGCTACCCGCAGCGGCGCTCGGCCCTGCTGCCGATCCTGTTCCTGCTGCAGGCGGAGGACGGCTACGTGTCGCCGGCCGGCGTCGCCCAGGCCGCGGGGCTCCTGGGGCTCACCAAGGCCGAGGTCGGGGCGGTGGCCACCTTCTACACCATGTTCCGGCGCCGCCCGGTGGGGAAGTACCTGGTGTCGGTGTGCAAGACCCTGCCCTGCCAGCTGCGCGGGTCGCGCGACATCTCCGAGGCCATGGCCAGGCGGCTGGACGTCCCCCTGGGCGGCACCGACGAGGGCGGCATGGTCACCGTCGAGGAGGTGGAGTGCCTGGCCGCCTGCGACGGCGCCCCGGTGGTCCAGGTCAACACGGAGAACTACGAGCGGCTGTCCAAGGAGGAGGCCCTGGAGCTGCTGGAGGCCCTGCTCCGCGACGAGGTCCCGCCGCCGACGTTCGCGGCCGACGGGTCGGTCACCGAGCCGTCCACGGCCGCGCTCCACTGGCGCCTGGCCGGCCT
>CALGFH010000330.1 GCA_937881255.1 uncultured Actinomycetes bacterium | reverse complement strand
GCCACCCGGGGCCCGACCCGGCGCAGGTAGTCGACCGCGTCGGCCAGCTTCAGCCAGGGCGCCCCGGCCGGCACGGCCAGCAGCTCGACCGGCTCGCCGGGCTCGGTCAGGGAGTCGCCCGGGTGGAACAGCCGCCCGCCGACCAGGTAGCCGACGTTGGGGACCACCGGGACGTCGGGGTGGATGGCGGCGTGGTCGCGCCCCCGCACGGCCAGCCCCAGCCCGCCCAGGTCGAGCTCGTCGCCGTCGTGCACCACCTCGACGTCGGCCCCGGCCTCGCCGAGGGCTCCGGCGCTGCCCTCGTCGCTGACCACCCGGGCCCCGGGGTTGCGGTCCAGCACCAGCCGCAGCCGCTCGGCGTCGAGGTGGTCGGGGTGCTGGTGGGTGAGGCACACCGCGGTCAGCCCCTCCAGCGCCTCGAACCCATCGGAGAAGGTGCCGGGATCGAGCAGCACCCTGGCCCCGCCCTCCTCCACCAGCAGGCACGAGTGCCCGAACTTGGTCAAGCGCATGCCGTCGCCTCCCGCGGTCAGATCTCCAGCCGGCTGTCCTCCAGGTCGAGCTCCCGCTCGATGCGGTGCATCACGTCGTTGCTGATCTTGCCCTGGTTGCGGAGCCGGACGATGGCATCGCGCTGGGCCCCGAGCAGCTCCCGGAGCAGGCGCTGGTAGGCCTGCGAGCGGTCCTCGACGCCGTCGTCCTCCAGGTACCCGCCGCGCGCCTTCAGGCGCCGGCGGCGGAACTCGTACATGCCGCGCAGCCGCTCCACCGTGTCGTCGCGGGTCCAGTCGGCCCCGGCCAGCTCGTCCAGGCGGTCGAGGGCGGCGTAGGTCGCGGCCAGGCGGCCCTTGAGCTCCTCCCGCTCCTCGGAGTCGTCGTCCTCGAGGCGCAGCCGCCGGATCAGGGCGGGCAGGGTCAGACCCTGGAGGACCAGGGTGGCCAGGATCACCGAGAAGGTCAGGAACAGGATCAGGTTCCGCATGGGGAAGTCCAGGGGCAGGGCCAGGGCGGCGGCCAGCGAGACCGCCCCGCGCATCCCGCTCCAGCCGATCATCAGCCGCTCCCTGGCCCCGGCCCGGCGCATGACCTGGGACGGGCGCCGGTCGATCAGCCGGACCAGGTAGGGGATGCTGAACCCCCAGCCCAGCCGCACGGCGATCACCACGGCGCTGACCGCCGCCCCCTGGGCGACCAGGACGGCCACCGCGGTGCCGCCGAGGTCCTCCAGGATCGGCCGCAGCTGCAGGCCGACGAGGATGAACAGCACGGCGTTGGCCAGATAGACCAGCACCTCCCAGAAGGAGAAGCCGAGCAGCCGGGTCGCGGCCGAGGACAGCCCAGGGGCCCGCCAGCCGACGTACACGCCGGCGGTCACGGCGGCCAGGACCCCGGAGACGCCGAGCAGCTCGGCCGGCAGGTAGGCGGCGTAGCCGGTGAACACCGAGACCACGATCTCGACCACCGGGTCGTCGAGCCGGCGCCGCAGCTCGGCCACCAGCCAGCCGACCAGCAGCCCGACGACCACCCCGCCGGCCGCCATGACCACGAACCGCAGCCCGGCCTGCCAGAGGACGAAGCTCCCGCTGGCCGCGGCCGCGACCGCCACCCGGTAGGCGGTCAGGGCGGTGGCGTCATTGACCAGGCTCTCGCCCTCGAGCAGGGTGAGCAGGCGGCGGGGCACGCCCAGGCGGCGGCCGATGGCGCTGGCCGCCAGCGGGTCGGTGGGCGAGACGATCGCGCCCAGGGCGAACGCCGCCGGCCAGGTCATGCCCTCGACCATGGCGTGGGCCAGCACGGCCACCGCGACCGTCGTGGCCAGGACCAGCCCGACCGCCAGCAGTGAGATCGCCCGGGCGTCGGCCCGCAGGTCGCGGGGCGAGGAGAAGAACCCGGACCAGTACAGCAGCGGCGGCAGGAACGCCACCAGGACCAGCTCGGGCGGCAGCTCCACGGCCGGCATGCCGGGCACGAACCCCAGCACCAGCCCGCCGAGGACGAGCAGGATCGGGTAGGGCACGCGAACCATCCGGGCCAGGACGCTCAGCCCGGCCACGGCCATCATCAACGCCAGCAGCAGCGGTTCGATCTCGTGCAACCAGCCCTCCGGTCACGCGCTCGCGTCCACCTTAGCGGGCTTGCGGGCGGCGATCCGGGCCACGATCTGCTCGGCGTCACGGCCGACCCCGCCGACCAGGGCCGAGGAGACCGCTGTCTGGAAGAAGAGCCCCACGAAGTAGAGGCCGGGCTGGCCGGCGACCACCCCGCGGTCGTGCCGCGGCTGGCCGTCGTCGCCCTGGACCGGCAGGTCGATCCAGGAGAAGTCGGGCCGGTAGCCGGTGCACCAGACCACGTTGGCCACCTCAAGGGCCCGCCCGTCCTCCAGCACGGGGAGGCCGTCGCGGGCCCCGGCCGTGCGGGGCACCCGCTCGATCCCGGCGGCGGCGATGTCCCGCCGCCTGACCCGGGCCAGGGGTGTGCCGGCCCCCATGAGCTTGGGCCGGAGCTTGCGGCCGATGGGCGTGTCCACCGTCAGCACCTGCGAGATGAAGAACCAGAACGGCGGGGTCAGCAGCCGGTCGAGCCGGCTCCCGGCGCGGGTCGGCTCGCTGCCCGGGTGCCGGCCCGACAGCCAGATCCGGTGGGCCCCGGACAGCTCGACGGCGATCTCGGCCCCGGAGTTGGCCGCGCCGACCACCAGCACGCCGCCCTCCTGGAGCTGGGCGGGGCGCCGGTAGCCGCTGGAGTGGAGCTGGAGGATGCCCGGGTCGAGCTCGGCGGCGAAGGAGGGCACCAGCGGGAGGTGGTAGGCGCCCGAGGCCACGACCACGTTGGCGGCCTCGAACCGGCGCTCCCCGGCGGTGACCAGGTAGCGGTCGCCCTGCCGGGTGAGCCCGTCGACCCGGACGCCGGCGCGGACCGGGAGCTGGAAGCGGGCCGCGTAGGTCTCCAGGTACTCGGCCACCTCGTCCTTGGTGGGGTAGTGCCAGGCCGCGGCGGGGAAGCCCATGCCCGGCAGCCCGCTGTAGCGGGCCGGGGTGAACAGCCGCAGCGAGTCCCAGCGGGCCCGCCAGGCGTCACCCACCCGCTGGCCGGCGTCGAGGATCACGAACGGCCGGCCCAGCCGGGCCAGGTGGTAGCCGGTGGCCAGCCCGGCCTGGCCGCCGCCGACCACCACCGTCTCGTACCGCTCCGGTTCCATCCGCTGCCCGCCCATGCTCGTCCTCCTCCTCGGGGTCGGTCCGAGGCTAGGGCGGCGGCGGCCAGGCCGGCATCGGGAGAAGCCCGCATCGCCGGCGCGGCCGGCCATGGGTACTTCTCCCCGCCGCTAGACCAGGTGGTGCTGGTAGGCGTAGGCGGTGGCGCCGGCCCGGGAGGAGACCCCGAGCTTGGCGTAGATGTTGCTGACGTGGCGGTGGACCGTCTTGTCGGCCAGGTGCAGCCGGGTGGCGATGGCATGGTTGGTCGCGCCGGCGGCCACCAGGCGCAGCACCTCCAGCTCGCGCCCGGTCAGCCCGCCGGCCGCGGGGACGGCCCCGGCCAGCCGGTCGAGGCGGTCCAGCTCGGGACCGGCCCCGAGCCCGGCCAGCACCGTCCTGGCCGCCTCCAGCTCCATGGCCGCGGCGTCCTCGTCGCCCAGGTCGCGGCAGGCCAGGCCGATCAGCAGCCGGGCCCGGGCCGCCTCGTAGGGCGCCTCCAGCTCGCGCCAGGCCCGCCAGGCGCGGCGCAGGGCGGTCACGGCGGCGCCGGCGTCACCCTCGGCCAGGCACACCGCCCCCAGGGCGTGGTCGGCCGCCGCCCGCAGGGCCTGGGTCCGGTAGTCGCCGGCGATCCCGGCCAGCTCGCCGGCGGCCTCCCGGGCGCCGTCGAGGTCGCCGGTGGCGAGCAGGATCTCGACCGCGGCCGGGAGCAGCCGGGCCCGGCCCAGCCGGTCGCCGGTCTCGGTGAGCACGCGGCGGATGGCCGCCGCGGCGGCCTCGGTCCGCCCCTGGGCCAGCCGCAGCAGGGCCAGCCCGGGCTGCGGCTCCATGCCCCATCTGCTCGCCAGCTGGTAGGCGGCCTCGGCCGCCTCGAGCTGGCCGAGGGCCCGGTGGGCCTCGGCCTGCTGGTAGCTGGCCGCCCCGATGGCCAGCTCGTCGTCGGCCTCGGCCAGCCGCTCGGCGGCCCGGCGGGCCGCCTCGACCGCCTCCGGCCAGGCCCCGCCCAGGCGCAGGATCTCGGCCCGGTGGACCAGGCACTGGCCGGTGAAGGTGACCAGGCCGGGCTGGCTGTCGCACCAGCTGGTCAGCGCCTGGGTCCACTCCCGGGCCCGGCGCAGCTCCGCCACCTGGTGGCAGACCTCGATCACCCCGCAGTAGATGGTGCCCGTGACCGGGGGCGTGAGCTCGCCGGCCACGGCCGCCACCATGGCCTCGTCGAGCAGGGCCAGACCGGCCGCGACCTCGCCCCCGGCCACCGCGGCCGCCCCCTGGAGGAACTGGCCAAGGGCCACCAGGTCGGCCTCGCCGGCCTGGCGCCCGATCCCGGCCGCCCGGGCCGCCGTCGCCTGGGCGGCGGCGTGGTCCCCGGCGTCGAGCTGTTCGATGGCCGCCGGGAGCAGCAGGTAGCCCTGCTCGGGGCAGTCCGGCGGCTCCTGCTCGAGCAGCCGCCGGGCCCTGGCCAGCCAGCCGCTGCCCTGGGCCAGCTCGCCCCGGCCGAGCAGCATGAAGCCCAGCCAGAAGGCGCTGCGGGCGGCCCGCCGGTGGTCGCCCGCGCTGGCGTAGGCCTGCTCGGCCCGCTGCAGGGCGGCCATGGCCTCGGCGACCCGGCCGCCCAGGTAGGCCGTGGTCACCGCCTGCTCCAGGTCGTCGGCGTCCAGGGGGCGGTTCACCACCTCATGTCGAGCTTCTCACCACATCATGACAGCCGTCTCGCCCGAGCCCTGGCTGAAGTAGAGGCGGACCCGCAGGACGTACTCGCGGCCCTGGAAGAGCTTGAGCTGGAGGGTGGCGTTGCGGTCCTCGCCGCTGTCGTCGTCGCCGGCCTGGTAGCGCAGCTCCCCCTCGGCCCGCTCGAACAGCACCATGACGGTGTCCGAGGCCCCGAAGGTCTGGAGCGTGTACTGGCGGGTGGCGGTCGGGCGGAGCACGAAGTCGCGCTGCTGGCCGGGCAGGATGGCCAGCTCGCGGGACTGGAACGGGAGCAGCTCGGGCAGCTCCTGCTCCTCCTCGCCGGGATAGAAGGCCCTGACCCAGGACAGGTCACGGGCCGACAGCCCGCCGGCCGGTCGCAGCGGCTGGGTTCGGAAGCGCTCCGGTTCTAAGATAAGCCCGGCCTGGAACGGGTAGTGCATGATCGAGTCGGGGTCCCAGTTGGAGCCCTGCACGGTGTCCGGCTCGATCTTGCGCAGGATGTTCCACTGGGTCTTGGAGCGCGGCCAGTTGTTGGGCGGGCCGCCCAGGCTGGTGTAGACCTTCTCCTCGTCCCAGACGATGCCGGCGTTGGGGTTCTGGTGCTCGTGGGGCAGGCCGAGGGTGTGGCCGATCTCGTGCAGGGCGGTGTCGGCCTCCCGCGGCGTCCGGAGCAGGTCCCAGCCGAAGTTCATGGTCCGCTCGTTCGCGCCCCGGTCGAGGATCTGGCGGCCCAGGTACGACCAGGCGCCGTCGCCCTCCATGAACCCGACCCGGATCTCGGCCTCGTCCCTGGAGGTCACCTCGACGAACTCCAGCCCGATGCCCTGGGCCTTCCAGTGGTCGAAGGCGCTGCGGACGACGTCCTGGTGGGCCTTGTCGGTCGTCCAGGGCCGCCACTGGCGGGTCCCGTCGGCCAGGAACACGTGCTCGCCGTCGGTCTCCCGGTCGAAGAAGTAGTAGTGCAGGACGGTGTGGTTGACCCACTTGGACTCGTTGACCACGATCGCCTCGACCCGCGCCGGGTCCATCCCGGCCGGGAGCTCCCGCGGCGCGACCGGCGGCATCGAGCAGTAGGAGAAGGTCTCGTCCACAGGGTGCTCCCTTCGTCGCTGGCCTCGTGATAGACACGGCCCGGAAGGAAAGCCAACAGCATTCCAGCGGGGCGGGCAGTGACATGGGGCACGAGCCGGAGGTGACGGGCGGCACAGGGGGCGGGCGGCGGCGCGCGCTGGTCGACGGCATGAACCTGATCGGGTCGCGGCCCGACCGGTGGTGGAACGACCGCGACGGGGCCGTGCACCGGCTGGTCGGGGAGCTGGACCGGTTCGCCGCGGCCACCGGCGAGGACGTCACCGTGGTGTTCGACCGCCGGCCGCCCGACCTGGAACCGGGGCGCCACGGGGCGGTCGAGGTCGCCTTCGCCTCCCGGCGGGGCCGCGACGCCGCCGACCACGAGATCGTGGCCATGGTCGCCGCCGACCCGGAGCCGGCCGGCTTCCTGGTGGTCACCTCGGACCGGCGGCTGGCCGAGCGCGTGCGCGACCTTGGCGCCCTGGTCGAGCCGTCGTCGCGGTTCCGGCGGCGGATCGACCAGACCCTGGCAACCGACCCGTATCGGTAGGGACCGGTCGAACGCCTGTGGTTGTATGGGCAACCTCGTCCTGATCGCCGACGACGACCGCGACATCGTCCGTTTCGTGGCCCTCAACCTGCGCCTCGAGGGCTTCGACGTGGTCGTGGCCAACGACGGCCAGGACGCGCTCGACATGGCCCTGGACGTGGGGCCCAGCCTGATCCTGCTGGACACGATGATGCCCCGCATGGACGGCTACGAGGTCTGCTCGCGGCTACGGGACCAGCGGCCGGACGACCAGATCCCGGTGATCATGCTGACCGCCAAGTCGATGGAGGCCGACCGGAGCATGGCCTACACGGCCGGCGCCGACGACTGGGTCACCAAGCCGTTCGATCCCGCCGTCCTGGTCTCCAAGGTCAAGGGCCACCTGCGGGACCAGGGCGCGGCCAGCTAGGGCCGCCGGCCCTTGTCCAGGTAGCGCCGGCGCAGGGCCTCCAGCTTGCGGCGGTTCTCGGGCTTGCTCGCCTCGACCTTGGCCTTCTGGATCAGCTGCTGGCCCTGGGGGCTCTGCACGAACTTCATGATCCGCTTGGTCATCGATGCCATCGGTCCCATCCTTTGCTCCCGGGGCCTCCATCCTAGAGCCCGCCGGGTCAAGTGCCCATAAGACCGGTCGATACCGTACCCATGACCGCCATCGGCGTTCGCGGGCGGTCGCCCCGGGTCGACCGGGCCGACCGCGTGCTGAGAACCAGGTCGGACGCGCTCCGGGGCGCGGCCGTGGCCGTGGTCCTGATCGGGGTGATCGGGTCGGTGCTGCTGGCCAGGGCCTGGGAGTCGACCGTGACCCGCCAGCGCGACGAGCGCCTCGACCGCACGGCGGCCTCGCGGACGGTCACCATCTCGAGTGCCCTGGCCAACTACGAGAACGCCCTCCAGGCGGCCCGCTCCCTCTGGCTGGCCTCGGGCTCGGTCAGCCGCCAGGAGTTCAGCATCTTCGCCCGCAGCCTCGACCTCACCGACCGCTACCCGGGGCTCCAGGGCATCGGCTGGCGCACGGTGGTCACCGACGACCAGACGGACGAGTTCGTGGCCCGGACCCGGAAGGACGGGACGCCCGGCTTCATCATCACGCCGCCCGGCCGGCGGCCGGTCTACTACGTCACCCTGTACAGCTATCCGCGGCTCCCCTTCAGCGACCCCCTGGGGGCCGACGCCCGGGCCAACCCCGGCATCCTGGCCTCCCTGGAGCAGGCCCGCGCGACCGGGAAGACCACCGTGAGCAACCAGACGACGCTCCCCGGCGATGCGATCCTGCCGGCGGCGGAGCGGCCGGTGGGCTTCGAGCTGTTCATGCCCGTGTACGACGTCGAGCGCCCGACCCCGGCCCAGCGGCGCAGCCGCTTCCTCGGCTGGGCCAGCGGGCAGTTCCGGGCCGGCGACTTCCTCACCGACGCGCTCACCGACGTACAGCGGACCACCGGGGTCGAGCTGCACGACGAGGTGGTCGGCGGCAGCCCGATCGCCAGCTCCCCGCCCGGCTTCCGGGCCCAGGGACCGGACGTGCGCGAGGAGCGGTTCACCTTCGGCGGCCGCAGCTTCGTGCTGCGCTACGCCCCCATGCCCGGCAACCCGATCCTGACCGAGCGGACCGTCCCGGCCACGCTGGTGCTGGCCATGGGGATCGGCGCCCTCTACCGGGAGGTCGGCCGGCTGGCCCGCACCGACGGCCTCACCGGGGTGGCCAACCGGCGGGCCTGGGACGAGGAGCTCCCGCGCGAGCTGGCCAGGTCGGCCCGGTCCAGGCAGCCGGTGTGCGTCGCCCTGCTCGACCTCGACCACTTCAAGGCCTACAACGACGAGCACGGCCACCAGGCGGGCGACCGGCTGCTCAAGACGGCCGCGGCCGCCTGGGAGGGCAGGCTGCGCAAGACCGACCT
>CALGFH010000329.1 GCA_937881255.1 uncultured Actinomycetes bacterium | reverse complement strand
CCGGCGTCCCAGAGGCGGCGGATGATCCGCAGGCCGTCGTCGATGATGTGGTCGTCGACCTCCTCCAGGTCGCCGAGCTCCTTGGCGTCGTCGAAGAACTCGGTGACCACCAGGTACTCGCGCTCGGGGGTGATCTCCACGATCCCGAACGGCTCGGGGCTGCGCACCCCGGCCCCGTGCATCAGCCGCAGGGCGTAGTCCTCCTGCTGGACCAGCCGCCGCACGGTGTTGAACGGCTTCTCGTCCTCCAGGCGGCCGTACAGCAGGGTCCGGCCCAGCTTGTACCAGCGGTCCGAGCGCAGGTGGCTGCCGGCGTACAGCTTGGCGAACAGCCAGGTCTCGGGGTCGCCCTTGACCTTGACCCGCAGCGGGGTCGAGCCGGCCGACCCCGACAGGCCGAACGGCGTGACCTCGGCCACCTGCACGCCCAGCTGGTCCTCGAGCCCGCGCCGGATGGCCTGGCCGCGGCGGCCCCCGACGTCCAGGTGGGCCGAGCTGCCGCGGTGGTAGGTGACCGGGAAGACCTCGCCGGGGGTGATCATGCGGAACGCCACCAGGGGGATGGTGACCCCGATGGCGGCGGCGACCAGGATGTCGCTGAGCCCGTTCACGCCCAGGTAGAGCAGGGAGGCGGCCAGGGCGGCGACCACCCCGGCGATCAGCGCCTTGCCGGCGCGGCGCAGCCGGCCCGCCGGGGCCAGCGAGTAGAGCACGCCCATCAGGATGGCGGTGAGCGCGGCCACCGGGCGCGAGGGGTTGGCGTAGCCGCTCCAGTCGCCCAGGATCTCCACCCCCAGCGGGCGGGGCCAGACGAAGGCGTAGGCCAGCAGCCCGGTGAGGGCGGTCACGGCCAGGGTCGCCCCACCGAACACGAACAGGTGGCGGAAGCGGCGCAGGACGACCAGGGCGACCGCCGCCGACCAGAACAGCACCCGGGTCGTCCAGCGCGAGCCGAGGGCGTGGACCGTCTGCATGACGTCGGTGCCCAGCTCGGTGCGCATCCCGGCGACCCACTCGACCACCGCGTGGTCGAGCTCCAGCATCCGGACGGCCGTGCCCTGGTTGGCGACCAGGCTGGCCCAGAGCAGCAGGATGCCCCCGGCGGCGGCCAGCCAGATCCGGCCGCTCCGGTTCAGCGCCCGGGGCAGCGGCGGGGCCTCGCCCGAGGGTCGGCGGCGCTGGCCCCCGCGGAGGGAGGCCCGCTGGGGCCGGCCGGCCACCGGCTCGCCAACCGAGACGGCTGGCCGCCGTGCCGTCGGTTCCATGGACAGGAGGGTAACCTGAGAAAACACCTCGGAACAGGAGAGCCAGGATGCGCCGACGCGCCCCCGGGGCGGCCCCCCGAGCGGTCCTGCTCCTCCTCGTGCTCGCCCTGCTGGCGGCCGGCTGCGACCGCGACCCGCCCCCGCCCCCGCCCGAGGACCCGCGGCGGCCGGTCATCCAGGTCGCCTCCTTCGACTTCCCCGAGAGCGAGATCCTGGGCGAGCTGTACGGCCAGGCCCTGCGCCAGCACGGCTTCCCGGTCGAGCAGGTGGTCCAGCTGGGCTCCCGCGAGGTGGTCGGGCCCGCCCTCGAGCAGGGCAAGGTCGACATGGCCCCCGAGTACCTGGGGTCGGCCCTCAACTTCCTCAACGACCGCGACCGGATCGCCACCGCCGACCCGGCCCTGACCCACGCCCGGCTCGAGCAGGCCTTCGCCCCCCGGGGGGTGAGCGTGCTCGCCTACGCCCCGGCCCAGGACCGCAACGGCTTCGTGGTCACCGGTGACCTGGCCCGCCGCCACGGCCTGGAGAAGCTCAGCGACCTGGCCCCGCTGGCCTCCCAGCTGTCCTTCGGCGGGCCGCCCGAGTGCCCCCAGCGGCCGCTCTGCCTCAAGGGCCTCCAGGACCTCTACGAGCTGCGGTTCGCCCGCTTCGAGGCGATGCCGTCGCGGGCGGTCACGGCGGGCGAGCTGGACACCGGCGAGATCGACGTCGGCATGATCGAGACCACCGACCCCCACCTGATCGGGACCGACCTGGTCCAGCTGGAGGACGACCGGCGCCTGCAGCCGGCCGAGAACGTGGTCCCGGTCGTGCGCCGCGAGGTCCTGGACGTCTACGGCCCGGCCCTGGTCCGGCTCTGCAACGCGGTCAGCGCCCAGCTCACCACCGCCGAGCTGACCAGGCTGAACCTCCAGGTGGCGGAAGGCCAGCCGGCCGCCGAGGCCGCCTCGGGCTGGCTGCGGGCCCACACGATCATCGGCTAGCCGCCGGCCAGGGCGGCCGCGATCGACCGCTCGAACGGGGGCCGGAGCACCCCCGCGTCGGTGATGAAGGCGGTGATCAGGGTGGCCGGGGTGACGTCGAAGGCCGGGTTCCAGACGGCGGCCGCCTCCGGGGCCAGCGTCCGGCCGGCGAGGGTGGCGACCTCGGCCGCCGGGCGCTGCTCGATCTCGATGGCGGCGCCGCCGGCGGCCTCGGGGTCGAAGGTGGACAGCGGCCCGACCACGTAGAAGGGGATGCGGTTGGCCCTGGCCAGCACGGCCAGGCTGTAGGTGCCGATCTTGTTGGCGGTGTCGCCGTTGGCGGCCACCCGGTCGCAGCCGACCAGCACGGCGTCGACCAGGCCGCCGGCCATGGCCGCGCCGGCGGCGGTGTCGGCCACCACCGTGACCGGGATGCCGGCGTTGACCAGCTCCCAGGCGGTCAGGCGGGCCCCCTGGAGCAGCGGCCGGGTCTCGGAGGCCAGCACCTGGACCGGCTCCCCGGCGGCCGCCTTGGCGTAGACGACCCCGAGGGCGGTGCCGAGCCCGGCGGTGGCCAGGCGCCCGGTGTTGCAGTGGGTGAGCAGCCGCTGGCGGGTGGCCAGCTCGGCCCGGCCGGCCTCGGCCATCCGGGCGCAGGCGGCCCGGTCCTCCTCCAGGATGGCCAGCGCCTCGGCCAGGGCGAGACGGCGCAGCTCGGCGGCGTCGGTGGCCCCGGCCGCGGCCGCGGCCACCCGGCGGACCGCCCAGCGCAGGTTGACCGCGGTCGGCCGGGCCACCTCGAGGGTGGCCGCGGCCCGCTCCAGGTCGGCCCGGGCGGCGGCCAGCCCCTCGGGCCCGGGCCGGGGCGGGCCGGCCTCGGCCAGCCCCAGCACCACCCCGAACGCGCCCGCGACCCCGATGGCGGGCGCGCCCCGGACGGCCAGGCGGCCCAGCGCCTCCACCACCTCGGCCACGCTGGTCAGCCCGACCACGGCCAGCCGCTCCGGGAGCAGCGTCTGGTCCACGATCTCGAGCCGGCCGTCGCGCCAGGCGACGGCGCTGCGCAGCAGGTCAAGGTCCATGCGGCGATGCTACCGCCGGGTTCGCACCCGTGCGCGCATGGTGCGATCATGCGTGCAACCACCAGTTGCCGGGACTGGGGGAGGATGGGATCGATCATGCCCGTGCGGTCGAGCTGGGCCCGCCTGCTGCTGGCCGCCCTGGCCGTGCTGACGGTGGCGTGCTCCGAACGGGGCGCCACCCTGCCCAACACGCCCGCGACCACCGCCGGGACCACCGCCGCCGGGCCCCTGCCTGACGGCTGCACCGCCGACGCCCCCTCCCCCACCACCGCCCCGGTGGCCTTCGTGGCCGCCGGGCGGGCCTGGGCGACCACCGCCGACGGCCGCCGCGTGTGGTGCCTGTTCGAGGTGCGCAACCCGGGCCCGTTCCTGTGGGGGCCGCGGGGCGACCGGGTGGTGCTGGACGGGCTGGAGGTGCGCGGGGTCGGCGCCCCGGTGTGGCGGCCGCCCCGCGGCATCGAGACCGTCTCGCTGACCTGGCTGGGGGCCAACGGGAGCGCGCTCGCCTTCGTCACCCCGGGGCGCCTCAACCTGGCCTCGGCCTCGCTCGGCTCGATCGAGCTGCGCGAGCTGACCCCGTTCCGCGGGCCCACCTACCAGGCGGTGGCCGGCCACCCGTCCGGGCAGGCGCTGGCCTTCGTGCTCCAGCGCAGCGGCGCCTCCGAGGTCTGGATGGCCAGCAACGCCGGCAGCGGCCGGGCCCGGCTGGTCGCCCCGACCAAGGCCCGGCTGGGCCCGCTGGCCTTCTCGGCCGGCGGCAAGGCCCTCTACTACGGCAGCCGGCAGCCCGACGGCAGCCGCCGGCTCGAGGTCTACTCGCTGGCCGAGGGGCGCAGCCTCGACCCGGCCTGGACCGGCCAGCGGGACATCCTGGCCATCGTCGGGCGGCGCGACCCGGCGGCCACCCAGCTGGCCCTCGACACCGGCAGCGGCTGCGGCGACCGCCGGGCCGACCTGTCGGGGCTGGACGGCGGGCCGGGCCGTCCCCTGCTGCCCTCGGCCTCCAGGCCGACCAGCGCCGTCGGCTGGCTCGACACCCGCCGGGTGCTGCTGGCCGAGGGCGGCTGCGATGGGCCGTTCGACCTGTGGCTGGTCGACGTCAACGGCGGCGAGCCCAAGGCGGTGGCCCGCGGGATCGACCGGGCGGCGCTGCGCTGGCCCGACCCCCGGCCCACCCCGGCCGCCCCCAACCTGGCCGCCCTGGCCCAGGGCGGCTAGCAAATCCCCCTGGCGAGGGAGGCGTCGCCGGGCCGGCGACCCGATACTGGCGCCATGCTGGACTCGAAGATGCGATGGCTGCGGGCGCGGCCGCTGCTCGCCGACGGCCTGCTGGCCGCCCTGGTGGCCGCGTTCTCGCTGGTCGCGCTGGCGTATGCCCGGCGGGACTGCGACGGCCTGTGCGAGCCGGGCGGGGCCGCGGCCGTGGCCCTGGTCGCCGCCCAGTCGCTGCCGCTGGTCTGGCGGCGGCGCTACCCGCTGGCCGTCAGCCTGGTCACCGGCCTGGCCACCGCCGCCTACGGGCTCGCCCCCTACCCCGACCTGGCCATGCCGATCCCCATCGGCGGGGTGATCGGCATGTACTCGGTGGCCGCCTGGGGGAGCCGGGCCGGCGCGCTCCTGGCCGGGGCGGTCGCGGCCGCCGTGGTCGTCGTGGTGATGAGCCTGCACCGGACCGACGCCGACCTGGTCGACGCCTCCTTCGTCTCGCTCGCCCTGGCCGGGGCGTGGCTGCTGGGCGACCGGGCCCGGGTCCAGCGCGCTCTGGCCGCCCAGCTGGCCGAGCGGGCCCTGCGGCTGGAGCGCGAGCGGGCCGTCGAGGCCCAGCGGGCGGTCGCCTCCGAGCGGGCCCGCATCGCCCGCGAGCTCCACGACGTGGTCGCCCACCACGTCAGCATGATGGTCGTCCAGGCCGAGGCCGGCCCGGTGGCGACCGAGCGCGACCCGGGCCGGGCGGCCGGGGCCTTCGAGGCGATCGCCGCCACCGGCCGCCAGGCCCTGGTCGAGATGCGCCGGCTGCTCGGGGTGCTGCGCGGCGACGGCGACCAGGCGCCCAGCCTCGCCCCCCAGCCCGGCCTGGCCGACGTGGGGTCCCTGGTCGAGCAGGTCGGGCGGGCCGGGCTCCGGGTCGAGCTGGTGGTCGAGGGCACCGAGGCGCCGCTGCCGGCCGGGGTCGACCTGTCCGCCTACCGGATCGTCCAGGAGGCCCTCACCAACGCGGTCAAGCACGCCGGCCCGGGCCGGGCCCGGGTCCTGGTCCGCTACGGCGAGCACGACCTGGAGGTGCAGGTCCGCGACGAGGGCGGCGCCGGGCCGGCCCTGGCCCGGCCGGAGGGCGGGCGGGCCGGCCAGGGCCTGGTCGGGATGCGCGAGCGGGTCAACCTGTTCGGGGGCGAGCTCCGCGCCGGCCCCGGGCCGGGCGGCGGCTTCACCGTCGACGCCCGCCTGCCCCTCAAGGCCCCGGGCCGGTGAGCGCCATCCGGACCCTGGTGGTGGACGACCAGGGGCTGGTCCGGGCCGGGTTCCGGATGATCCTGGAGGCCCAGCCGGACATCGAGGTGGTCGGCGAGGCCGCCGACGGCCTGGACGCGGTCGAGGCGGCCCGGCGGCTGCGGCCCGACGTGGTCCTGATGGACATCCGCATGCCCCGCCTGGACGGCCTGGAGGCGACCCGCCGCCTGGCCGGGCCGGGCGTGGCCGACCCGGTCCGGGTGCTGATCCTGACCACCTTCGACCTGGACGAGTACGTGTTCGAGGCCCTCCGCGCCGGGGCCAGCGGGTTCCTGCTCAAGGACCTGCCCCGCGAGGACCTGGTCGCGGCCGTCCGGGTGGTCGCCTCCGGCGAGGCCCTGCTCGCCCCCCGCGTCACCCGCCGCCTGATCGAGGAGTTCGCCCGCCGCCCGGCCACCGCCGACCCCGACCCGGCCGCCCTGGCCTCGCTCACCGCCCGCGAGCGGGAGGCCCTCGAGCTGATGGCCCGTGGGCTGTCCAACGCCGAGATGGCCACCTCCCTGTACGTCAGCGAGCACACCGTCAAGACCCACGTCGGCAACGTGCTGGCCAAGCTCGGCCTGCGCGACCGCATCCAGGCGGTGATCCTGGCCTACGAGGTCGGCCTGATCAGGCCGGGCCGCTGAAGCTGGGCGGGCGCTTCTCCCGGAACGACGCCACCCCCTCGCGCACGTCGGGCCCGCCGAAGCCCAGGAACTCCAGGGCCAGCGAGGTGTCGAAGGTCGGCCCGGCCAGGCGCAGCCAGTTGTTGAGGGCGTACTTGGTCCAGCGGATGGCGCTCTGGGACCCGCCGGCCAGCCGGACCGCCACCTCCAGGGCGACCTGGTGGAGCTCGGCGTCGTCGACGCAGCGCGACACCAGCCCGATCCGCTCCGCCTCCTCCCCCGACACCGGCTCGCACAGCAGCAGGTGGTACTTGGCCTTGGCCATGCCGCACAGCAGCGGCCAGACGATCGCCGCGTGGTCCCCGGCGGCCAGCCCCAGGCGGGTGTGGCCGTCGATGATCCGGGCCGAGCGGGCGGCGATCGAGATGTCGGCCAGCAGGCCGATGACCAGCCCGGCCCCGACCGCCGGCCCGGCCATGGCCGAGACCACCGGCTTGGAGCAGTTGAGCAGGTTGTAGACCAGGTCGCGGGCCTCGCGGAGGACCCGCAGGCGGACCTCGAAGTCGTCGGCCATGTCGGCCACCAGGTCCAGGTCGCCGCCGGCCGAGAACACCTCCCCGGCCCCGCGCACGACCACCGCCCGGACCTCGGGGTCGCGGTCGATCTCGGTCCAGATGCCGGCCAGGTCGCGGTGCATCTGGTGGCCGGCCGCGTTCAGCCGCCCGGGGGCGGACATCACCACCCGCAGGACCCCGTCGGCGGGCCGTTCCAGCTCCAGGCTCGGGTAGGCGGCGTAGCGGTCGGGCATCGGCGCTCGCTCCTCGGGTTGGTAACAACTTGGGCTGGCCGCTGGACGGCGGGGCCGGGCGGCCCAATACTCGGGGTGAAGCATCGGACACGCTGGCAGGGATGACCAGCGCGCTGGCAACGACGACCAGCGGGAGCGGCCAGGAGGTCGCCGATATGAAGACATGGGGCATCAGCGGTCCCCAGTTCCTCCTTCTCTACCTGGCCCTGCTCGGCGTCACCGCCCTGGTGGTCGTGCTGGCCAGGCGCCGGGTGCTGGCCGTCCCGGACGGGCAGCCGGCCGTCGCGCCCCGGGTCGACGCCTACGAGGCCGCCTACCTCAACGGCGGTCGCTCGCTGGTCGCCACCACCGCCATCTCCAACCTGCTCCGGGGCGGGTTCGTGGCCGACACGGCCCGTCGCGGGCGCTGGGTCCGGCTGCGTGCCCGGGCCGCGCCCCCGGCCGGGGCCCACCCGGTCGAGTGGGCCGCCTACCAGGTGGTCGTGG
>CALGFH010000328.1 GCA_937881255.1 uncultured Actinomycetes bacterium | reverse complement strand
GCGCCTAGGGCTTGGGCGTCCCAGATTTCGGCTTGGGCTTCGGTGGCTTGGGCTTCGGTGGCTTGGGCTTGGGTGGCTTGCTCGGCCGCGCGGGCTTGACCCCATGGGGCGACCCACCGCGTGCGGTCACACCGCCGCCGTGCCGCGCGGTCGCCCGTTCGCGAGCCGTCGGCAGGACCCGCCGCGGGCGCCCGTCCTTCACCGGGGACGTCCCCGTGGCGGACTCCGGCCCCGGCCCCACCGGCCGCGACGACCCAGCCGGGCCCGCCACCGACCCCGACGCCACCGACCCGTAGGCGTCCGACCCACCCTGACCCGACCCGGGCGTGCCTGAACCCGGCCCGCCGGCGCTCGGCCCCCCGGAGGGGGAGCCCAGCTCACGGGCAAACGGGGCCCCACCGGCTGTCCACAGCCCCACCCCGCCGGCGGCCACCACCCCGGCCAACGCCAATGCGACCACCCGGCCTCGCGCTCCCCGGCCCGGACCCGACGCCGCCCCCCGCCTGGCCCCCGACCCGCCGGCTCGGCCGACGGGAGCGGGGCGACCCGGCCGCTGGGCGGGCCGGGCGTGGGCCGTGCGGAAGGCGTCCATGGCCGCCGCCTGGCCGGTCAGCTCGGCCGGGTCGGCTGGGGCGGCGGCCGCCTGCAGGAGGCGGGCGACCTCGACGTAGCCCGGAGGGGCGTCGTCGGGGTCGAGGCGGCCGGAGAGGAGCCGCTCGGCGGTGTCGGCGTCAAGCGGGACGATCGCTTGGGAGGGCTCGTCCGCCATCTCAGCCGGGAACACGCCATCGCTACCCATCGCGTTACACCCGGCCCTGGATCTGGGCTTCGTGGGTGAGGTGGGCGGCCAGGCGGCGGAGGGCCCGGTGGGCGAGGACCCGGACGTTGCCGGGGCGCTTGCCGGTGATGGTGGCGACCTCGGCGACGTCGAGGCCGGCGACGACGCGGAGAAGGACCACCTCGGCCTGGTCGGGGGGGAGGGTGGCGATCAGGGCCACGGCGGCCTGGCTGGAGATGGCGTCGACGGCCGCGGTGGCGGGGTCGTCGGGGGCTGGGAGGTGGGTCAGGTCGTCGAGGGGGACGAGCTCGTCGTGGCGGCGGGTGGTGCGGCGCCAGCGGTCGACGGCACGGTGGCGGGCGACGGTGAAGACCCAGGCGCGGAAGGCGCGCTCGTCGCCGGAGAACGCTGGGAGGCCCTTGACGATCCGGAGCCAGGTCTCGGAGGCCAGGTCCTCGCCCGAGCCGGGAGCGAAGGCGTTGAGGTAGCGCAGGAGGGCGGGCTGGAGGTCGCGCCAGAGGGCGCGGAAGGCCAGCTCGTCGCCGTCGGCGGCGGCGTCCAGCACCGCCTCGAAGGAGGGGCCGATCATAGGGTGATCACGCTGCCCGGTCCCGCCGGGTAGTGTCAACCGGACCGCTTCTGCCCGCTCGGTGCATCTCGTCCGCTCCGGGTGAGATCATTCCCCGCGCGACGAGCGACCGTAGTGGCAGACGCGAACGGAAGGAGCCACACTGACCGGGACCGTGCTGGTGGCTGACGACGACGCCGACATCGTCCGCTTCGTCGAGGTCAACCTCCGACTGGAGGGGTTCCAGGTGGTGACCGCCCGGGACGGCCAGGAGGCGCTCACCAAGGCCCTCGACCTCCAACCCGACGTCATCCTGCTGGACGTGCTGATGCCGCGGATCGACGGCTACACCGTGTGCGCGCGCCTGCGGGCCGACCAGCGCGGGGCCGCCATCCCGGTGATCCTGCTCACGGCCAACTTCATCACCGCCGACCAGGAGGTCGCCCGCCGGGCCGGGGCCGACGACTTCGTGGTCAAGCCGTTCGACCCCTACGAGCTGATGGCACGGGTCAAGGCGCTGATCCGGGCTCGGTGAGGGCGCGCCGGAGCACCTTGCCGACCATGGTCTTGGGCAGCTCCCGCCGGAACTCGACGGTGGCCGGGACCTTGTAGGGGGCCAGGCGCTCGCGGCAGAACGCCCGCAGCTCCTCGGCGGTCGCCTCCTGCCCGGCGGCCAGGACCACCCAGGCCTTGGCCACCTCGCCCTTGGCCTCGTCGGGCACGCCGGCCACGCCGACCTCGGCCACCGCCGGGTGGGCGGCCAGCACCTCCTCGATCTCCCGCGGCCACACCTGGTAGCCGTGGGTCTTGATGAGGTCCTTCATGCGGTCGACGATGAACAGGTAGCCGTCGTCGTCCAGGTAGCCGAGGTCGCCGGTGTGCAGCCAGCGCCCGCCGTCGTGGGTCCTGACGGTGGCGGCGGTCTCCTCCGGTTCGTCCCAGTAGCGGGCCATCAGCTGCGGCGCCCGGATCAGGATCTCGCCGACCTCGCCGGCGGGCCGGCCGGCGCCGCTCTCGAGGTCGACGATGCGCATCTCGACGTCGGGCAGGGGCATGCCCACCGAGCCGATCTTGTTGGGGCCCTCCACCGGGTTGACGGCGCAGGCCAGCATGGCCTCGGTCAGCGAGTAGCCCTCGACGATGCGGCCGCCGGTCAGCTCCTCGAAGCGCCGCTTGGTCTCGGCCAGCAGCGGCGCCGCCCCTGAGAAGCACACCTTGACCGAGCTGAAGTCGACCTTGCCGGCCCGGACCCTCGGATGGTGTAGCAGGGCGTTGAACAGGGTCGGGACGCCGCTGAAGGCGGTCGGGCGGGTCTTGGCGATGGTGTCGAGCAGGTCGTCCAGGTCGCGCGGGTTGGGGACCAGGGCGAGGGCGTTGTGGTTGCGCAGGGCGACGCTCTGGATGCCGATGTTGGCGAAGGAGTGGAACAGCGGCAGCGCGGCCATGACGACGTCGTCCCATGGCGTGGTCCCGGCCTGGAGCCAGGTCCCGAGCTGGCGGCCGCTGGTGGTGTAGTGGCGGTGGAGGCCGACCACGCCCTTGGGCGTGCCGGTGGTGCCGCCGCTCATCAGGATCACCGCCGGGTCGTCCGGCGCCACCGGGACGGCCGGGCGGGCGGCGGCCCGGTGGCGCTCCAGCAGGTCGCCCAGCCACAGGTCGCCATCGGCGAGGCGCACCCGGTGCCCGTCCTTGCGCTCCTTGGCCAGGGTGAACAGCACCCGCAGGAGCGGCGGCAGGTACTCCTTGATGTTGGTGGCCACGACCCGGGTGAGGGCGGTGCGCGGCTGGACCGCCTTGACCCGGCCGTAGAACGGGGTCAGGACCACGATCGTCTCCGCCCCGGTGCGGCGGAGCGCGCCCTCCAGCTCCGGCTCGGTGTAGATCGGGTTCAGCGGGACCAGGATCGCCCCCGCCTTCCAGGCGCCCAGCTCGCAGATCAGGAACTGGGGGCAGTTGGGCAGCAGCAGGGCCACCCGGTCGCCCCTGGCCATCCCGAGCCCGGCCAGGGCGGCCGCGAACGCGTCGCTGTGCGCCTCCAGCTCGCCGTGGGTGACCGTGCGCCCCTTGAACAGCAGGGCCGGGGCGCCCGGCCGCTCGGCGGCGGCGTCGGCCACGTCGTCGAGCAGGGTCCGCTCCGGGTACGGCGCCAGCGTCTCGGGGATGCCCTGGTCGTAGTGCTGCAGCCACTGCATGGGCGGAGCCTATCAACAGGTCAGGTGGCGACGGGCTCCGCCGGCTGGCTGGTGGGCAGGTAGAAGCCGCCGTCGGCCAGGGACTTGGCCAGCAGCTCGGTCATGGCCCCGGCGTGGAGCGGCCGGGCGAACAGGTAGCCCTGGCCGTCCTGGCAGCCCAGGGCGGCCAGGTGGGATGCCTGATCGGGCTGCTCGATGCCCTCGGCGACGGTGTGCAGCTGGAGGGTGTGGCTCAGCTTGACGATCGCGTGGGCCAGGGCGGTGTCCTCCCGGCCCCGGCCGATCCCGTCCACGAACGCCTTGTCGATCTTGAGCATGTCGATCGGGAAGCGGCGCAGGTAGCTGAGCGAGGAGTAGCCGGTGCCGAAGTCGTCGATGGCCAGCAGCACCCCGAGGCCCTTGAGCTCCCGGAGCCGGGCGCTCATCGCCTCCACGTCGCTGACCAGGACGCTCTCGGTGATCTCGAGGGTGAGCTGGCGCGGCGACAGCTTCGAGGTCTCCAGGGCGCGGACCACCTCGCCGACCAGGCTCTGCTCCTCGAGCTGGCGGCCGGACAGGTTGACGTGGACCGACAGCGGCGGCGCGTCCGGGAACTGGTCCTGCCAGCGCCGGGCCTGGAGGCAGGCCTGGAGCAGCACCCAGTTGCCGATCGGCCCGATCAGGCCCTGCTCCTCGGCCAGGGGGATGAACGCCGGCGGCGGCAGCAGGCCCTTGGCCGGGTGGTCCCAGCGGACCAGCGCCTCGACCCGGGTGATGCGGCCCGAGACCAGCTCGATGATCGGCTGGTAGTGCAGGACCAGCTGGTCCCGGTCGGCCACGTGGCGCAGCTCGGCCTCCAGCTCCAGGCGCTGGAGCATGTCCTCGTGCATGTCGGGCCGGAACAGCTCGTAGCGGTCCTTGCCCCCGGCCTTGGCCGCGTACATGGCCACGTCCGCGTTGCGGAGCAGCTCGTCGGCCTCGTCGGCCCCTGGACGGCCGGTGGCCACGCCCAGGCTGGCCTTGATGGGGATGGTGCGGCCGTTGAGGCCGAAGGGCTGGTGCAGGGTGTCGAGCACCCGGCCGGCGACCGCCGCGGCCGCCTCGGCGTCGGTGACCCGCTCCAGCAGCACGGCGAACTCGTCCCCGCCAAGGCGGGCGGCCACGTCGGTCGGGCGCAGGCAGCCCTGGAGCCGCCTGGCCGCGGCCACCAGGAGCTGGTCGCCGGCCGCGTGGCCGAGGCTGTCGTTGACGTGCTTGAAGTCGTCCAGGTCGATGAACAGCACGGCCATGTCGCCCTGGCCGGTGCGGGCCAGGGCGTGCTCGACCCGCTCGGTGAACAGGGTCCGGTTGGCCAGGCCGGTCAGCCCGTCGTGGAAGGCCTGGTGGACGAGCTGGGCCTCGAGCTCCTTGCGGTCCGAGACGTCGCGGGTGTTGAGCACCAGGCCGCGGACGTTGGCGTCCTCGAGCAGGTTGGCGGCCACCGTCTCCGAGTGCAGCCAGGTGCCGTCGCGGTGGCGCACCCGCCAGGTCTCGGCCGGGGTCACCCCGGGCCGCAGGGCCGCCTCGGCCACGAACCGGGCCACCCGCTCGCGGTCGTCGGGGTGCACCAGGGCCAGCGGGTCGCCGTCGACCAGCTCGGCCGGGTCGTAGCCGAGCACCCGCCGGACCGACTCGCTGTGGTAGCGCACGCCGCCGTCGGCGTCGACGATGCTGATCACGTCCGAGGAGTTCTGGACCAGCGACCGGAACCGCTCCTCGCTGGCCCGCAGCGCCCGCTCGGCCGCCTTGCGCTCCTCGACCTCGGCGGTGAGCGCCTGATAGGCCCGGGCGAAGTCCTTGCGGACCCGCTGGCGCAGCGACAGGGCGAGGGCCAGCCCGACGATCAGCACCAGCCCGCTCAGGCCGACCAGCAGGCGCTCGGAGCTCTTGCGGGCGTCAAGGGCGGTGCTCAGGACGCCGAAGAAGCCCTGCTCCTTGGTGTCGTACAGCTGCTTGATGCGGACGGTGGCCTGGCGGATGGCCGGGCGCATCCGCTTGGTCTCGGCGCCCAGGTCGGCCTCGACCGGCGCCGCCTCGGCCCTGGCCAGGGCCCGGTCGATCAGGGCCAGGTCCTGGTCGACCCCGGCGACGGTCGCGTCCACCAGCGGGTCGCCGCCGCCCAGGCTGCGCAGCTGGGTCAGCTGGTTGGCCAGCAGCGCCCGGCGGACCTTTGCCCCACGGACGTCGCGGGTGGCCGGCAGCTCCTCGATCTTGACATTGAGCAGCAGCGCCTCACGCTGGACGTTGACCAGGGCGCCGGTCACGTACGACTGCTGGCCGAAGATGGCCGTGGTGCGGTTGACGTTGGCGTAGGCCTGCAGGATCAGCACCTCGACGACCACGACGAGCGCGACCAGCATGCCGCCGAGGGCGAGCACCAGCGGGCTGCGCCGGCGGCGCAGGACGCGGGCGGGGTCGACGGTCCCCGCCCGCGCCCCGGCCGGGGCAGCCCGTTGTCGCCGGTGCAGGCCGATCACGGCCCTAGGCGACCTTCATCGAGGCGACGCTCCAGATCCACAGGTCCGGGTTGCGGCCCAGGCTGGAGCTGTCGGGGAACACGATCCGGATCGGGCCGGACCGGTCGACCGGCATGTGCTTGCCGTCGGCCTTGGTGGCCAGCAGCATCTGGGAGCTGCGGACGTCGGCCAGCTTGAAGTCGACCTTGTAGTCGTCCAGGGCGGTCAGGCTGATCTTGCTGGCCGAGTCCGGGACGCCGGCCACGGCCAGCAGGTCGGACAGGAGCACGCCCTCGAACATCACCCGGCGCTTGAGGAACGGCTCGGCCGCCTCCACCCGGACCCGGCGCATCTGCTCCAGGCTGGCCAGGTCGAGCTCCAGCTCCTTGCCCTTGTTGGCGGTGCCGATGTCACCGGACACGGTGAGCACGACCTCGCCCTCGGGCGCCGCGATCTTCTCCCCCGCGGCCAGGCTGCCGTCGTCGACCACCTGCGGCGTCGACGCGCTCGGGGCCGCCGCCTCGGGCGCGGCCTCCTCCTTGCCACCACAGGCGGCCGCCGCCAGCGCCACCACCAGCGCCACCACGACCAGCCGAATGCTCCGTCCCACAGCCACCCCTCCCGTCGGGCCGTCGATGAACACTTCCGGTTGTTGTTTCGGCAGATCCCGGGCGCGGATGAGCGTCCAGGTATGCTGGCCCGGTGAGGCCGGAGCGGGTTCGTCGGGTCGAGGCGCGGGTCGTCGGCGTCCAGGCGCAGACCTCCAGCCTGCTGGAGGCCGACCCGGCCACCGCGGTCCTCCCCGCTCTCTGGCGCCGCTTCGAGGACGACCAGGTCGGCGACCGCATCCCCAACCGCGCCGGGACCCGCACCACCTGCGTGGTCTACAGCGACTACCAGGGTGGCGACGGCGAGCGGCGCTTCCGCTGCCTGGTCGGGGCCGAGGTCGCCGGCGGTGACGAGCCGCCGGAGGGCCTGGCCGAGGTGACGGTCCCGGGCGGCGACTACCTGGTGTTCGCGGCCCGCGGGGCGATGCCGGTGGCGCTGGCCGCGACCTGGGCCAGGGTGGCCGAGTTCTTCGAGCACGCACCGCTGGCCAGGGCGTTCACGGCCGACCTGGAGGTCCACTACCCGGCCGGCTCGGCCGTCGACGTGCTGGTGGCGGTGGCGGACGGCTGAGGCGCCGCCGCTCAGGCGCCGGGGGCCTCGGACAGGTTCTGGAGCCGGACCTTGGCGTGGGCGATCAGCCGGCCCTGCTCGTCGGCGATCTCGACCTGCCACAGCTGGGTGGTGCGCCCCCGGGACAGCGGGGTCGCCTCGGCCCGGAGCTCGCCCTGGCGCACCGCCCGCAGGAAGTCGGCGTGGTTGGAGACGCCGACCACCTTGCCCCGGTCACCGAACCACAGCGACCCGCCGACGCTGGCCGCGGTCTCGGCCAGGGTGGCGTAGACCCCGCCGTGGACCAGGCCGAAGGGCTGGTGCAGGTCGGGGGTGACCGGGCAGGTCAGCACCACCCGGTCGCCGCTGGCCTCCGCGACCCGCACCCCGACCAGCTTGATGAAGCCGCGCTGGAGCCCGAGGTCGTCGTCCGGGCCGGGCGAGGTCATGGGCGGCTCCCGGGTGGGCCCGACCGGCGCAGGGCGTCGGCCAGGTCGCGCTGGATCACGGTCAGGGTGAGGTCGCTGCGGGTCCGCTCGATGATCGACCGGGC
>CALGFH010000327.1 GCA_937881255.1 uncultured Actinomycetes bacterium | reverse complement strand
CCGTGCTCCATGCCGACCTCCCAGTCGAGCGTTTATCCACATCTCTCCAATAGGTGAATTATGGGCCAACACCCGACTGAACACGGAGAGTGGTTGCACGCGGAGCGTGGTTGCGAGCCGACCCTTCCTCCGCCGGGTCGGGGTGGGTAAGATGCGCCCGCCCCCAACCTGTCGACGAGGCGACTTCTCCACTCGTCGCTCTATCGGCCAAGACGCATAGCCACTTAACGTCCAATTTCCTAGTAGACAAAGCGATGTGACGACAAAGGGCTGCTGCCGGTCCGGAGGTGCCGTAGATGGGGAAGGTCATCGCCCTGGCGAACCAGAAGGGCGGGGTCGGCAAGACCACCACCACCATCAACCTGGGCGCCGCCCTGGCCGAGCAGGGCCGCCAGGTGCTCCTGGTCGACATGGACCCGCAGGGGGCGCTCTCGGTCGGACTGGGCCTCAACCCGCTGGCCCTCGAGCGCACCGTCTACAACCTGCTGATGGACCCCAAGGCCGACGCCGGCGAGAGCATCGAGCGGACCAAGCAGGAAGGGCTCGACCTGCTCCCCTCCAACATCGACCTGGCCGCGGCCGAGGTCCTGCTGGTCGGGGAGGTCGCCCGCGAGCAGGCCCTGGCGCGGGTCCTGCGGGTCCTGCGCAAGCGCTACGACTACGTCCTGATCGACTGCCCGCCCAGCCTCGGCCTGCTCACCGTCAACGCCCTCACCGCCGCCGACGGCGTGCTCGTCCCGCTCGAATGCGAGTACTTCGCCCTCCGCGGCATGGCCCTGCTGATGGACACCATCGAGAAGGTGCGGGAGCGCCTCAACCCCGACCTGGAGATCGTCGGGATCCTCGCCACCATGTACGATTCCCGGACGGTCCACGGGCGCGAAGTGCTCGGCAGGGTCGAAGACGCCTTCGGGGGTCGCGTCTTCCGGACCGTCATCGCCAAGACCATCCGGTTCGCCGAGGCGCCGGTGGCGGGCGAGAGCATCCTGACCTATGCCGGCTCGTCGGCGGGGGCGGTCGCGTACCGCGAGCTGGCCAAGGAGGTACTGGCGTCATGAAGGGTCGGGCGAGCCTGCCTGGGGCCGACGAGCTGTTCCGCGTCACCTCGATCGAGAAGGGCCGGGGCCGGGGCGGCAAGCAGCCGGCCGAGGAGGCCCAGGGGGACGACCGCAAGCCGGCCGAGCGGGTCCCGAGCGGGCGCCAGCGGCACGACGAGAAGGTCACCTTCTACTGCACCGCCGACGAGCTGATGGACCTCGAGAACGCGCGCCTGCTGCTCCGCCGCCAGCACGGCGTCGCCGTGGACCGGGGCCGCCTCGTCCGCGAGGCCCTCGCCCAGGTCCTCTCCGAGCTCGAGCGCGACGGCGCCGAGGCGCCCCTGGTCAAACGCCTCACCAGATGACCGGAGAGGCACGCGTTCGGGCGGTCGACCTGATCGCCGGCAAGCGCGACGGGGGAGAGATCCCCGGGGACCAGCTGCGGGACTTCGTGCTCGCCTACGCCCGCGAGGAGCTGCCCGACTACCAGATGGCCGCGTTCCTGATGGCCGGGTACCTGCGCGGGTTCACCCGCTCCGAGACCGAGGCCCTGACCGAGGCCATGGTCGCCTCCGGTGACCAGCTCGACCTGGGCCGCCTCAGCGGCCCGACGGTCGACAAGCACTCCACCGGCGGCGTGGCCGACGGCACCACCCTGGTCGTTGGGCCGCTCGCCGCCGCCCTGGGCATGCAGGTCATCAAGCTGTCCGGCCGCGGGCTGGGCCACACCGGCGGGACCCTCGACAAGCTGGAGTCGATCCCCGGCTTCCGGGTCGGCCTCGGCGCCGACGAGCTGCTCGACCAGGTGGAGCGGATCGGGCTGGCCGTGGCCGCCCAGACCGCCGACCTGGTCCCGGCCGACAAGTCGATCTATGCCCTCCGCGACGTGACGGCCACCGTCGGCAACGTCTCCCTGATCGCCTCCAGCGTGATGAGCAAGAAGCTGGCCGGCGGCGCCGCCAGCATCCTGCTCGACGTCAAGACCGGCTCGGGGGCGTTCATGCACGAGACCGCGGAGGCGGTCGAGCTGGCCCGGATCTGTGTCGACCTCGGGCAGGCCGCCGGTCGCGGCACCGCCGCCCTCGTCACCGACATGGACCAGCCGCTGGGGGAGCTGATCGGCAACGCCGTCGAGGTCCGCGAGGCGGTCGAGGCCCTCCGGGGCGACCGCCCGGGCCGGTTCCTCGACCTCTGCCTGACCCTTACCGGCCACATGGCCGCGCTCGCCGGCACGGCCGCCGACCCCGAGTCGGGCCGTCGCGACGCCCAGCGGGCCCTGGAGGCGGGCGACGGGCTGGAGCGGTTCCGCGAGTTCGTGGCCGCCCAGGGCGGCGACCCCCGGGTCGCCGACGACCTGTCCATCCTGCCCCAGGCGCCGCACACCCTCGAGGTCGAGGCGCCCCAGGACGGCTGGCTGGCGGCGGTCGACGCCGAGGCCGTTGGCCGGGTGGCGGCCGCCCTGGGCGCCGGCCGCCAGCGCAAGGACGACGACATCGACCCAGCCGTGGCCGTCGAGCTCTCGGCCAAGCTCGGCGACCAGGTCGGGGCCGGGCAGCCGATCGGGCGCATCCTGGCCCGCGACGAGGACGCCGCCCGCGCCGCCGCCGACGGCCTGCTGGCCACCCTCGGCTGGAGCGACCAGCCGGTCGAGGCCCCGCCCCTTGTCCACCAGGTCGTCGGCGCCTGAAGCTGCCCGGCCGAGGCGCCTGATCCGGCCGGCGCCTGCTCCGGTTGGGACCCGTGCTAGGGTGGCGGCCGATCGGCGTGTCCCGGCGCCGAGCCCCCCGTTCGAACGAGGCTGACGCATGGGCTCACCGCTGTTCCTGATCCGTGACGAACC
>CALGFH010000326.1 GCA_937881255.1 uncultured Actinomycetes bacterium | reverse complement strand
GGCCTCCGGGGCCTGCGGCGGCTGGAATGGAACCGGCGGTTGTTCGCTGGAGGGGGCGGCTTCCGCGGCACGGTCGAGGGCCGGGACCGGGTCGCGCGGCTCGCAGAACACCGCCATGCTGGCGGTGAAGGTGTGCAGGAAGTTGCGGCCGCCGATCGGTCCCAGCTCGCCCTGGGCGAAGAAGCCGGCCATCGGGGCCGCGTCGGTGGCCGCGGTCACCCGGGCGGCGTCGTGGTCGGGCTCGCCGAAGAAGCCCCGGCCCCGGCCGTTGCAGGAGAACAGCAGGACGCCCCGTGGCCGCCAGCGGGCCACGGGCGTGAGCAGCAGCTCGAGGTCCTCGTCGGCGGCGTCGGCGTCGCGCACGTGGAACTGGAGGGTCTGGCCGACCTCGACGCTGTCGGCCACGGCGATCGAGCCGGTCTCCGGGTCGGCCCCGAGCAGGCCCCTGACCAGGAAGTCGCCCCGGTCGAAGCTGGCCTTGTGCTCGTCGATGACCTGGCCGACCTGGAGGCCGCCGCCGCGCAGCAGCTCCTGCTCGTGCTGGTCGAGGCCGGCCAGCATCTGGCGCAGCCGGTCGACCGCCGGCCGGCCGCCCAGCTCGTGGACGATGTTGCCCTCCCCTCGGGTGACCGCGAACGGCGAGCCCACCGGGCGGCAGCCCTGGCTGACCACCGCCCGGATGTCGACCGGGCCGACCAGGGCGACCCCGACGGCCCCGCCGTCGAGCAGCTCGGTGCCGCTGAGCAGGCGGTGCCGGCCGGCCTCCCTGGCCCCCGAGACCATCCCGCCCAGCACCGGCAGGCCGGGCTGCTCCTGGTTGAGCCGCTCCAGGAAGCTGTCGGCCGGGAAGGTGAACGGGTCGGCCAGCAGGAGCACGCTGGCCCGGTCCTCGTCGGGCAGGTCGGGCCAGCCGCCGATGCCGACGCCGTCCTCCAGGGGCAGCACCCGCAGCGCGAACGGCCGCACGCTGACCCCGGGCAGCCGGGCCATCCAGACGGCCAGGCCGGGCTCCTCCTCGACCTCGCGGCCGTCGCCGATCACCCCCTGGGCGGTGCAGCCGATGATGGCCGAGGTGCCGGTGCGCTCCGAGAGGCTGAGGGCGATGCCGGTGGCGGCGTCGGCGTGCTCCATGGTGAAGAAGCAGACGACCAGGTCGGGGGCGCCGCCGACCTGGCCGAGGGCGGCCGGGATGACCTCGTCGAGGGCCTGCTGATGGTCGTGAGCGGTGGAGACCGCGGCGCCGAAGGTGAGCATGGCGCAAGGCTACCCGGTTTCGACCCTCGATTCGGCCCCGGGATCAGCCCCGGGATCAGGCGCCCCGGCCGACCCACTCGAAGTGGGTGGCGTCCGGGCGGGCGAAGCCACCGCCCCAGACGAAGCCGTGCTGGGCCATGGTTCGGACCAGGCGCTCGTCCCCGTTGACCTTGAGGGCGACGGCGATGCCCCAGGCGTGACGCGACAGCTTGCCGCCGCGGGCGTCGCGCAGCAGCCGGGGGCTCCAGCAGCCACCCGAGCGCCGGAAGTCGCCCACGTCGACCAGTCCGCCCAGGCCCTGGCGCTCCAGGTCGGCCATGGCCTTGCCGAGGTCGCCGACGACCAGCTTGTGGCAGCGCACCTTCCCGAGCAGCGGCACCTTCGTGGTGATGAGATTCGCCTTGGCCCAGGCCGGGTCGGGCCGGCCGCTGCGCAGGCTGGGCAGGGCGAACTCGCCGAAGCGGGCCTTGACCTGGCTCATGGGCAGGACGCCGTCGCCGCCGCGGACGAACGGCCGGTCGCCGGGGGTGACGAAGCGGAGCGACCGGCCCTTGAGGAGCTTGCGGATCTCGGTGCGGAGGTCGTCCACCGGGCCGCGCGGCCTGACCAGCAGGTAGGCGGCGCGCTGGATGCCGTAGCGCCGGGCCAGGGTGCGCTCCAGGGCCACCTCATAGCCGCCCAGCAGGGCGTCGTCGACCACCCCGCTGACCTTCAGGGTCCGGTTGCCGTGGAGCTTCAGCTTGCCGCCCGACTTGACCCGGCGGAGCTTGGCCCCGGTCTTGGAGAGGACCGCCCCCTTGGGCAGCAGGGTGGCCAGCTTGCGGCCGGGGCGGCCGGTGGCGCTGGTGTAGGCGTTGGTGTCGACGGCCATCGTCTCCACCGGGACCACCCTGTAGCCGGGCCGCCCGCTGGCCGCCGGGAGCGTCCCGGTGCGCACGGCGCTGATGGCGGCCACCCGGGTCGAGTCGCGGACCCGCCCGACCTCCTTCTCGGAGAACCCGCCGGGCGCCCAGACCAGCAGTTCGTTGCGGAAGGCGTCCAGGTCGGCGGCGCGCGTCCCAGCCACCCCGGCGCCCCGCCCGTCAGGCCCGGCGCCGGCCGGACCGCTCCATTCGGACACGAACACGACCCACCCGGCCACGAACACCGCCAGCCCGGTCAGGATCGCCAGCGCCCGCCCTCGCGCGGTCATGCGCGAACTCCCTTCTGGTTACGTGTCAGCGTAACTATCGGGAATCGCGTCGCACCAGTGGACCAGCGAGTTTTTCACCGATCCGATACCTGTGGACAACCGACCGCCCCGGCTCGGCGGGTCGGTTCCGCTCAGAAGGGTGTCCCGGGCCCTACGGGGGCCATGCGGGTAGCTGGCGCGGTGGGTCGGGGTCGTTGGCCAGAAGGGCCCGGGCCCTTTGGGGCCATGCGAGTCGCTGGCGCGGTGGGTCGGGGGTCGTTCGGGCCCAGTGCCGTTGCCTGGGTGCGGTGGGTGGGGTGGGGTGGGGTC
>CALGFH010000325.1 GCA_937881255.1 uncultured Actinomycetes bacterium | reverse complement strand
CGGCGAGGCCGACGGCCAGGAGGGCGGCCGCGGCCGGGCGCCAGGAGTCGGGCTCGAGGAGCAGGGTCAGGCCGGCCAGGAGCAGGGCGATGCCGGCCGCGCCGGCCAGGCGGCCGGTGCGGCGGTCGGGAGCTTGGGCCACCATCTCGCCTCCTCGATGGGTCGCCTGAACCGGTTGCCGGCCCAGCCTATCAACGCGCCGAGGGCGAGAACCGGGTATCGTCCCATCCGAGTTCGTTGTGCCGGCAACCACGAGGAGCCGATGTGGGGGGCAAGCTGCTGGCCCTGGCGGTGGTCCTGGCGCTGACCGTGGCGCTGGCGGCCTGCGGGGGCGGCGGCGACGAGGCGGCCGGGCCGGGGACCGCGGCCGGGCCGACCGGGTTCCGGACCCGCGCCCCGGGGGTCCTGACCGTGGCCACCGAGCTGCCCAACCCACCGTTCGTGCTCGGCGATCGAGGTCGACATGGTCGACGAGATCGCCGACCGCCTCGGCGTCGAGCGGGTCGAGTGGGTCGGGTTCCCGTTCACCAAGCTGGTCGCCGGGTCCCGATGCCCGTGCGACTTCGCCGTCAACGGGGTCTCGATCCTGCCCGACCGCCGCCAGCGGGTCGACTTCTCCTCCCCCTACTTCACCGCCAACCAGGGGGTCCTGGTCCGCAAGGGCACGACCGTCACCGGGGTGGCCGACGCCCGCCGGCTCCGCTTCGGCGTCCAGGAGGCCACCTCCGGGGCCGCCTACCTGGAGCGCATCCTCAAGCCGATGGAGCCGCCCCGCACCTTCGGCTCGACCACGGCCGCGTTCACGGCCCTGCGGGCCGGCCAGGTCGAGGCCGTCATGTCGGACGTGCCGATCGTGGTCGACGCGGCCGCCAAGTACCCTGGGCTGGCCGTCGTCGGCCAGTTCAAGACCGACGAGCAGTACGGGGCCGTTCTGGCCAAGGGCTCGCCCAACACCAGGGCCCTGTCCGAGGTGATCGACCAGCTGCGCGACGACGGCGTGCTCGACCAGCTGTTCCAGAAGTACTTCCCCGAGCAGGTGGACATCCCGTCGCTCGGCTGACGCCGGGCGGCCCATCCAGGAGCGGCCATGCTGACCATCCGGCGCGACAAGGAGATCCATCGGGAGGAGGGCGGCTGGTTCAGCGCCCGCTGGCACTTCTCCTTCGCCCACTACCGCGACCCCGAGAACGACGCCTTCGGGGCCATGCGGGTGTTCAACGACGACCGGCTGGTGCCGGGGGCGGTCTGGCCGATGCACCCCCACCAGGACGTGGAGGGGCTCACCTACGTGGTCGAGGGCAGCTTCGGCCACGAGGACTCGGTCGGCGGCGCCCCCGGGCCCCTGCCGGCCGGGTCGGTGCAGCGCATGACGCTGGGGTCGGGGGCGCTCCACTCGGAGCGGAACGCCTCCCAGGACGAGCCGATGCGGTTCATCCAGATCTGGATCCTGCCCGACACCGCCGGCCTCGACCCCGAGGTCGAGCAGAAGGTGTTCACCAGGCAGGACCGCTCCGGGCGGCTGCTGCGGGTGATGGGCCCCGAGGGCGGCCAGGTGGTCCGGATCCACCAGGACGCCAGCGTCCACGTGGCCTCGCTGGCCCCCGGCGACCAGGTCGAGCACCCGATCGGGGAGGGTCGCGGCGCCTACGCCTACCTGATCGACGGCCAGGCCCGCTTCGACGGCGAGCCGGTCGCGACCGGCGACGCGGCCAAGGTGACCGGCCAGCCGTCGCTCACGATCGCCGCCGACGCCCCCAGCGAGCTCATCCTGGTCGACGTGCCCCTGTCGTTCCGGCCGGTCGGGATCTGGGCGGGCGGCCGTGCCTGACGCCGGCCTGCCGGTGCGGTTCGGCTGGTTCCTGGTCCCCGACGCCGCCGACCCCCAGGGTCTGGTCGCCGAGGGGCGGCTGGCCGAGCGGGCCGGGTTCGACCTGATCGGCATCCAGGACCACCCCTACCAGCGCCGCTACCTCGACACCTTCACCCTGCTGGCCACCCTGGCCACGGCCACCGAGCGGATCGGGCTGTTCCCCGACGTGGCCAGCCTGCCCCTGCGCCACCCGGCCATGCTGGCCAAGGCGGCCGCCTCCGTCGACCTCCTCTCCGGGGGCCGGTTCGAGCTGGGGCTGGGCGCGGGCGCGTTCTGGGACGCGATCGCGGCCATGGGCGGGCCCCGCCGCGCCCCCGGCGAGGCCGTGGAGGCGACCGAGGAGGCGATCGGCCTGCTGCGGCGGCTGTGGTCGGACGAGAGATCGGTGCGGTTCGAGGGGCGGCACTACCGGGTCGCCGGGGTCAAGCCGGGCCCGGCGCCGGCCCATCCGATCGGGATCTGGGTCGGGGCCTTCGGGCCGCGGATGCTGGCCCTGATCGGGCGGCTGGCCGACGGCTGGGTGCCGTCGTCACCGTACGTGCCGCCGGAGCGGCTGGCCGCGGCCCAGGCCCGGATCGACGACGCGGCCGCCGGGGCCGGCCGCGACCCGGCGGCCATCCGCCGCCTCTACAACATCTCCGGCCGGATCGGCCCCGGCGGCGGCGGGTTCCTGGACGGCCCGGCCGGCCAGTGGGTCGAGCAGCTCCTGTCCCTGGTCACCGAGGCCGGGATGGACACCTTCGTGCTCTGGCCGTCGGAGTCCCCGGCCCGGCAGCTCGAGCTGTTCGCGGCCGAGGTCGCCCCGGCCCTGCGCGAGGCCGTGGCCGCCCATCGCGGCGGCGGTTGAGGCAGACTACCGGGGTCACTGTCGGCACCGACCCCAGGGGAGCGTCACTTGCAGGGCGACCCGCGCATCCTCGAGCTGCTCAACCAGCACCTGACCTTCGAGCTCACCGCCGTCAACCAGTACTTCCTCAACTCCCGGATGTGCGCCAACTGGGGCTACGAGCGCCTGGCCAAGCGCCACCGCGAGATCGCCATGGAGGAGATGCGCGACACCGAGGAGCTGATCGACCGCATCCTCTACCTGGACGGCCTGCCCAACCTGCAGCGGCTGGGCACGGTCAAGGTCGGCGAGACGGCGATCGAGCAGATCCGGCTGGCGGTCGAGCTGGAGCGGGCCGCCGTGGCCAACCTGCACGGCTATGTGGCCACCTGCGTCGAGGTGGGCGACCAGGGCACCCGCGAGTTCCTGGCCGCGATGATCGCCGAGGAGGAGCGGCACGTCGACTGGTGGGAGACCCAGCTGGTCACCATCGACCAGATCGGCGAGACCCTCTACCTGGCCCAGCAGGTCCGCGACTAGGCGGAGGCGGCCAGGGGCGGCGGGCGCAGGGCCTCGGCGTGCTTGGCCAGCAGCTCCTCGATCAGCGGGCAGCAGCCGCCGCAGGTGATGCCGGCGCCGCAGCGGAGCCCGACCTCGTCGAGGTCACAGGCTCCGCCGGTGATCACCTCGCGGATTTCCCCGTCGGTGAGGGCCCGGCAATGGCACACGAACATCGGCCCGATATTAGGCGCCCCTAAGTACGGGGGCAAGAGGGGACTTTCAGCCGAGGTCGATGGCCTCGTTGGCCGACGAGGTGTGGAGGCCGGGCTGGGGGCCGCCGGCCAGGACGTAGACGGTGTCGCCCACGGCCACCACCCCGAGGCCGTGGCGCGGGGTGGGCAGCGGGGGCAGGGAGCGCCAGCGGCCGCTGGCCACCTCCAGCGCCTCCGCCTCACCGAAGGTGGCCGAGGCCTCGCCGCCCACGGCCACCACCTGCCCGCCGGCGGTGGCGGTGGCGGCCAGGCCGCCCCTGGCCGTCGGCAGCGGGGCCAACGTGCTCCAGCGGCCGCTGAACGCCTCGGCCGCGGCCAGGTTCCCGCCGAGCCCGCCGACCCGGCCCCCGACCACGTAGACCTTGCCGCCGCTGGCGGCCGCGCCCAGGTGCTCGCGCGGGGTGGGCAGCCCGGGCGCCGCGGCCCAGCGGTCGGCGGCCGGGTCGTACACCTGGGTGTCGTTGGCCAGCCCGCCGTCCACCACCCCGCCGACCAGGTACAGCCGCCCCTCCAGGGCGACCAGCCCGCCGGCCGACCGGCCCTGGGGCAGCGGGGCCAGCCGGCGCCAGCGGTCGCCGTCGAGGCGGGCCACCTGGGCGCTGGGGCCGTCGCCGTCGTTGCCGCCGGCGATGTACAGCACCCCGTCCAGGGTGGCGGCCATGGCGTGGTTGACGGCCACCGGCAGGTCGGGCCCGCGTGCCCAGCGGTCGGCGGCGGTGTCGTAGACCTCGGCGGTGGCCAGGGTGGCCCCGTCGGGGGCGTAGCCGCCCAGCACCCAGATGCGGTCGCCCACGGCGGCCGCGGCCACCTCGGTCCGCTCCGACGGCACCGCGGCCAGCGCCCGCCAGGACGGCTCACCGGACGACGGCGGCGCCGTCGTGGCCGTGGCCGGGGCCGGGGGCGGCGCCTCCGGCTCGCCGCCCGTGCAGGCGGCCAGCAGCAGCGCGGCCACGGCGGCCATCCGGAGCCTGCCCATGGCGCGCTACGCTAACGGCGTCCGCGCCGGGACGCCAGAGGAGGCAGTGCCCATGAGCATCGCAACATCGGAGCAGGCGGTCGTCGACGCGGTCACCCCGCGGCTGTTCATCGGGGGCGAGTGGCGCGAGGCCGGCGGCGGCGGCAGCTTCGCGGTCGAGGACCCGTCCACCGGCGAGGAGCTGTGCCAGGTGGCCGACGGCACGCCCGAGGACGGCATGGCCGCCCTGGACGCGGCCGTGGCCGCCCAGGCCGAGTGGGCCGCCCACCCGCCCCGGGAGCGGGGCGAGATCCTGCGCCGGGCCTATGAGGCCCTCAACGACCGGGCCGACGAGCTGGCCCTGCTGATGACCCTGGAGATGGGCAAGCCGCTCGCCGAGAGCAAGGCCGAGATCACCTACGCGGCCGAGTTCTTCCGCTGGTTCGCCGAGGAGGCGGTCCGGATCGACGGCCGCTACGCCGTCGCCCCCAACGGCAAGGGCCGCCTGCTGACCATGAAGCAGCCGGTCGGCCCGTGCCTGCTCATCACCCCCTGGAACTTCCCCATGGCCATGGGGACCCGCAAGATCGGCCCGGCGGTGGCCGCCGGCTGCACCATGGTGATCAAGCCGGCCGCCCTCACCCCCCTGTCGATGCTGGCCCTCGGCGGGATCCTGGAGGAGGTGGGCCTGCCCGCCGGGGTCTGCAACATCATCACCACCAAGCGGTCCGGGGCGGTGATGGAGCCGCTGATCAAGGACGGCCGGGTCCGCAAGCTGTCGTTCACCGGCTCCACCGAGGTCGGCCGCAGCCTGATCGCCCAGGCCGCCGACAACGTCCTGCGGGTCTCGATGGAGCTGGGCGGCAACGCGCCCTTCCTGATCTTCGACGACGCCGACCTGGACGCGGCCGTCGAGGGGGCGATGATCGCCAAGATGCGCAACATCGGCGAGGCCTGCACGGCCGCCAACCGCTTCCACGTGGCCGAGCCGGTGGCGGAGGCGTTCGCCGGCAAGCTGGCCGAGCGGATGGGGGCCATGAAGGTCGGCCGGGGCACCGAGAACGGGGTCACGGTCGGTCCCCTGATCGACAAGAACGCCGTCGACAAGGTGTCGGAGCTGGTCTCCGACGCCCTCGACAAGGGGGCTCGGGCGGTCGTGGGCGCCCGACCGGGCGACGGCCGCGGCTACTTCTACCAGCCGACGGTGCTGGCCGACGTGCCCGGCGACGCCCGCGTGCTCAAGGAGGAGATCTTCGGGCCGGTGGCCCCGGTGGCCTCCTTCGACGCCGAGGAGGCGGCGGTCGCGGCCGCCAACGACACCGAGTTCGGGCTGGTCGCCTACGTCTACACCCGCGACCTGAAGCGGGCCTTCCGGGTCGTCGAGGGCCTGGAGACGGGCATGGTCGGCCTCAACCAGGGCCTGGTCTCGAACCCGGCCGCCCCCTTCGGCGGGGTCAAGCAGTCCGGCTTCGGCCGCGAGGGCGGCCCCGAGGGCATCGCCGAGTACCTGGAGACCAAGTACGTCGCCATGAACCTCTGACCCGAGATGGGCAGGTGGGGTGCCCGGCTGGCGGCGCCGCTGCTGGGGGCGCCGCTGGCCCTGGCCTTCCCGAGGCCCGGCTGGTGGTGGCTGGCCCTGATCGGGCTGGTCCCGGTGCTGCTGCTGGCCATGGCCGCCCCCGGCGGGGGCGAGGCGGCGGTCCGGACCTGGCTCGGCGGGACCGGGTTCTTCCTTGCCGTCAACGCCTTCCTGTTCCCTACCGTCGGGCCGTTCATGGTCCCGCTGGCCATGCTCCTGGCCGTGACCTGGCTGCCGATGGGCTGGCTCGCCTGGGCCCTGCTCGGCGGCGCGGCTGACCCCGACCGGGCCGGGCCGAGGCGGCTGGCCGCCGCTCTGGTGCTGGTTCCGAGCGCGTTCGTGGTCGGCGAGGGGCTGCGGTCCTGGGAGGGGCTGGGCGGCCCCTGGGGCCTGCTCGGGGCCAGCCAGTGGAACGCCCCGGCGCTGCTGTCGGTGGCCGCCCTCGGCGGCGTCTGGGGGCTGAGCTTCCTGCTGGTGGCGGTCAACCTGGCCGTGGCCGCCGCCCTCCGCGGCCAGCTCCCGGGCCCGACCCGGGCGACGGCGGCCGTGGCCGCGGCCGCCCTCCCCCTGGCCGCGCTGGCCTTCTGGTCGCTGCGCCCGGCGCCGGCGCCGGCCGGGACGGTCCGGGTGGCGTTCGTCCAGCCCGGGGTCGTCGGCCCGGTCGAGGACCGGTTCCGGGCCAGCGAGCGGCTCAGCCGCGCCCTGCCCGCCGGGGCCCGGCCCGACCTGGTCGTCTGGGGCGAGAGCAGCGTCGGCCGCGACCCGGCGGCCAACCCGGGCGACGTCGCCCGCCTGGCCGGGACCGCCCGGGCCGCCGGCGGGCCGGTCCTGGCCAACGTGGACGCCCAGCGGGAGGCCGGCGGCGGCATCTACAAGAGCGCCCTGCTGGTCGGGGAGGCGGGGGTGCTGGGCAGCTACGACAAGATGCGGCTGGTGCCGTTCGGGGAGTACGTGCCGCTGCGGCCGCTGCTCGGCTGGGTGACCCGGCTCACCGACGCCGCCGCCGTCGACCGGCACCGGGGGGCCCGCCTGGCCGTCCTGCCCGCCGGCGGGCTGTCGGTCGGCCCGCTGGTCTGCTTCGAGTCGGCCTTCCCCGACCTGGCCAGGAACCTGGCCGCCGGCGGGGCCGACCTGGTGGTGGTCCAGACCGCCGACACCACCTTCCAGGGCAGCTGGGGGCTGGACCAGCACGCCAGCCTGTCGGCGGTGCGGGCGGTGGAGTCGGGCCGCCCGGTGCTGCAGGCCGCCCTCAGCGGCACCTCGGCCGCCTTCGACGCCCGCGGCCGCCGCCTGGCCTGGGCGCCGGGCGACTGGCGGGGGGCGGCCGTGGTCGAGCTGCCCCGGTCGGCCGAGCGGACCCCCTATGTGCGGGCCGGCGACGTCGTCCCGCTGGCCTGCGGGCTGGCCCTGGTCGCGGGGGCGGTGGTGGCCGCCCGGGGCCGGCGGCTCAGCCGCGGCGGTAGCGGGCGTCGAACAGGCAGTAGGCCCCGAAGCAGGCCAGCCCGGCCGCGACGATGAGCAGCAGGACGGTGCCGTACGGCTGGCCGGCCAGGGTCTTGAGGGCGGTGTCCATGCCGGTGGCCTTCTTGGGGTCGTAGGTGACCGCCGAGTAGACCAGCAGCAGCCCGATGATGCCGTAGGCGACCCCCAGGGCCGGCCAGCCCACCTGCCCGAACCGGATGGCGGCCTCCCGGGCGTGGGGCTCGGACCCGGTCAGGTCGAGGTCCTCGACGAAGCGCTGGGAGACGCCCCGGTGGACCAGGTAGATGGCGATGGCCACGATCCCGAGGCCGATGCCCGCGACCAGCAGCTCCCCGGCCGGCCAGTCGAAGACCTTGTCGATGAAGGCCGCCTTCTCGCCCTTGGACTTGCCGCCCTTGCCCGAGGCGACCTTGAAGGAGCTGTAGGCCAGCGCCCCCGCGATCCCGGCCTCGCCCAGGCTGACCAGCCGCTGGATGGTGCGCTTGCGCTCGGGGCGCCGGTAGCCGTGGCCCCAGCCGGCCTCGGCCAGCTGCCAGATGGTCAGGGCGACCAGCCCGATGGTCAGCACCCAGAGGAAGAGCTTGCCGGCTGGCTGCTCGGCGATCGTCTGCAGGGCACCGGTCTTGTCGGCCTTGCCCCCGCCGCCCAGGGCGACCCGGGCGGCCAGGTAGGCGACCAGCAGGTGGACCACCCCGTAGGCGATCAGCCCGACCCGGCCGAGGGTCTTGATCGGCCCGCTGTCGGCCGCCTGCTTGGCCGTCCGCTCGGCCCGCCGTGCCTGCCGCCCCGCTGTGCTCATCCCGTGCTCCCCGCTCGGCTCGCTCTGGT
>CALGFH010000324.1 GCA_937881255.1 uncultured Actinomycetes bacterium | reverse complement strand
GCCACCAGCGTCCTCTCAGCTCACGGTGAGCGGCCGCAGCCGCACCCGGCCGCCCGAGTCGTCGATCACGAACAGCTCCAGCTTGTTGTCGCCCGCCTTGAACAGCGTGTCCAGGGCCATGGCGGAGAACTTGTCCGGCGGGCCCTTGGGCTGGCTGCCCTGAGCGTCGCGCTCCTCCCGGAAGGTCTCCGACACCCCGGCGATCACCCCGTTGAGGGCCACCGCCACGGCCGGCCGCGACCCGACGCCCGCGGCCAGGCTCACCTGCCCGCTGACCTGGGCCGGGACCACGCCGCTCTTCAGGTCGACCTTGCCGTACTCGGCCAGCTTCTCGACCTTGGCGCTGCCAGCGCTGGCCGGGTCGACCCCGACCTTGCTGGCCCGCTGGCCGACCAGGTCGCCGTGGGGGCCGAACTGGAACCAGCCCTCGTAGCCGTTGGCCGGCTTGGTCATCTGGTCGGTGACGCCGGCCAGGGCCTTGGCCATGTTCTCCGGGCCGGGGAAGGTCTGGCGCTCCCCCGGCTTGGAGAAGAACCATTTCTCGGTGCGGGTCCGCGGCTCCTCGGCCCCGGCCTGGGAGACCCCGTCCATCTCCCACGGCACCTTGATCCCGAGCATCTCGGCCACCGTCGGGACCAGGTCGACGTGCTCCCAGTTGCGCTCGTTGGCCTGGCCCTCGGACTGGCCCGGGGCCTTGATGAACAGCGGCACCCACAGGACCTGGTCGACGTTGCCGTCGGTGGCCACGCGGCGGCCGAACTCGCTCGGCTTGAAGCTCATGCCGTGGTCGGCCGTGACCACGAACAGGGTGTCGTCGTACATGCCCTGCTCCTGGAGCCGCCGCATGATCTGGCCGAGCAGCCGGTCGGTCTCGCCGGTCTGCATCAGGTGGCGCTGGCGCGAGAGCTGGGGCGGCCAGGGCTCGGAGGTCCAGCCGTTGGCGTTGCGGCCGTCGCCCCGGTCGGTGTACTTGCGGCCGTCGGGCAGGTAGTGCCAGGGCTGGTGGGGGAGCAGCAGGTGCAGGAAGTAGAAGGTCGGCTTGTCCGTCCCCTCGATCGACTGCACGAAGTTGTAGTACTGGCGTGGCTCGTTGCCCTGCTCGATCTCCTCGAGGATGGGCGAGACGGGGCCGTTGCCGGGCTTGGGCGCCGGCTTGGCCTCGGCCTCCGGGTCGGCGGTGAGCCAGGCCCCGGTCGGGTTCTCGTCGACGTCCCGTGGCCAGACGATCCGCTTGAAGACCCGGGCCGAGTCGCGCAGGGTCGTCTTGAGGCCGGCCCCCGACGGGGCCGAGTCCCTGGTCGCCTTGCACACCTCGGCCGGGCAGAGCTGGGTGACGACCTGGAACTCCTCCACGTCATAGGACCTGCCCAGGAGGGTGAACAGGTTGTCGGGGTACTGGGCGGCGGTCGGGGAGGCGTCCTTCTGGGCCGCGGTCGGGTAGCGGCCGGACAGCATCGACGGCACGGCCCAGTTGGTCAGCCCGGACACCGCGGTGGCGTTGCGGTACCAGGTGGACTGGCCGGCCAGCTTGGCGAAGTTCGGGTACAGGCGGGCGTCGATCTCCCCCTTGGAGTCCAGCAGGGAGGTGGTCGGGAACTCGTCCAGCAGGACCATCACCACCGGGTGCTCGGGGTTGATGCGCACGCCGGGCGAGTCGGCGTCGACGGTGCCGCCCGGCTGGGGCAGCACCAGCTTGGACACCGGGGACACGAGCAGGAACAGCAGGGCGAAGGCCAGCGGGGCCGGGGCCAGGTAGCGCAGCCACAGCTTGAAGCCGTCCCAGTTGGCGTAGAGCAGGCCACCGGCCACCCCGCCGGCCACCCCGATGGCGACCAGCGCGGGCCCGCGGACCGAGGTCAGGTTCTTGCCGACCTGCAGGGCGAGCACGGCCAGCAGGCCGGCGACCATGGCCACGTGGACCAGCCGGCGGGCCCGCTCGCCGGCCAGGCCGGCCAGCTGCTCGGCCAGCCACAGGCCGAGCGCCGGGAGCACGGTCACGGCCAGGACCAGGATCAGGATCTCGGCCCGGCCGGCCCGGCGGAACAGGAAGAAGTCCGGCGCCTTGCCGAGCACGTCGAGGGTCGGCTGGGCGACCACGAACCCGACCAGCGCGAACAGCTCGAAGAAGGCCCAGAGCCGCTCGCGGCGGGCCGCGGGCCGCCCTTCCTGCTCCATGGTGGCCGGTTAGGCCTTGTCGCTCTGGCGGCCGCGGAACGGGGCGGAGATCCGCCGCCAACCGAGCTTGAAGAACACCGCCGCACCGGCGGCTCCGGCCACGATCGCCTGCACGATCAGGCTGCCCGAGGCGGCATCGAGGTAAGCCAGGTCCATCGCTTCGTTCTCCTTGCAAGCGGGCGCATCCCAGTTCGGGTGCAGCACGGTCGGGGGATTCCGTGGGCCCGATGACGGGATGTCACGGTCAAGCAGAGGACGATATCACGCCCGGTCAGACTTCGTTCGTGCCCCGTTCACCGGGATGTCCGGAACGGCCTCGAAAACCAGGTGTGTCGGCCCGGCGTTTCGAGTACAACGGACCCATGGACATCGACATCCGGCCGATCACGCCCGACCAGGGCGACCAGTTCAGCGCCGTCATGGCGGTGGCCTTCGGCGAGACCTTCACCGCCGAGGAGCTGGCCGACCACGACCGCTGGTTCGAGTACGAGCGCAGCATCGCCGCCTTCGACGGCGACCGGATGGTCGGCACCGGCGGGGCCTTCTCGATGGACATGACCCTGCCCGGGCTCACCACCATCCCGATCGGCGGCCTGACCGCCATCTCGGTGCTCCCGACCCACCGCCGGCGGGGCATCCTGCGCTCGATGATCGCCTACCACTTCGAGGAGTGCGAAGGCCGGGGCGAGCTGGTCTCCGGCCTGGGGGCGTCCGAGTCGGTCATCTACGGCCGCTTCGGCTACGGCCTGGCCACCACCTTCGCCAACTACGAGATCGACCCCAGGCGCGGCCAGTTCCTGCGCCAGCCGGCCGGCCGGGGGCGCCTGCGGCTGCTCGAGCCGGAGGAGACGGCCAAGATCGTGCCGCCGCTGTACGACCGCTACCGCCGGAGCCAGCCGGGCGAGCTGTCCCGGCCCCAGGTCTGGTGGGACGTGTACGCCCGCGACCCCGAGTGGACCCGGCAGGGGGCGAGCCGCCACTACGACGTGGTCTACGAGTCCGGCCCCGGCCGGGTCGATGGCTGGGTCAGCTACCGGGTCGAGAACCGCTGGCCCAGCGGCCTGGCCGCCAACATCATCAAGGTGCGGATGCTGGTCGGGCACACCCCCGAGGCCGAGGCCGCCCTCTGGCGCTACCTGCTGGACATGGACCTGGCCGGGGTGGTGAAGCTGGCCGACCGTCCCGTCGACGACCCGATCCGCTGGCGGCTGGCCGATCCCCGGCGGCTGCGGGTCACCGACGTCGGCGACCAGCTCTGGCTCCGGCTGCTCGACCTCCCGGGCGCGCTCGCGGCCAGGCGCTACGCCGTCTCCGGCGAGCTGGTGCTCGAGGTCACCGACCCCCTGCGCCCCCGCAACCAGGGCCGCTTCCGCCTCGAGGGCGGCCCCGACGGCGCCACCTGCGAGCCCACCCGGTCCGCCCCCGACCTCGGCCTGGACGTCGCCGACCTCGGCGCCGCCTACCTCGGCGGGACCAGCCTCGTCTCCCTGGCCCGGGCCGAACGGGTCACCGAGCTCACCCCCGGCGCCCTCCTCCGGGCCGACCGCATGTTCGC
>CALGFH010000323.1 GCA_937881255.1 uncultured Actinomycetes bacterium | reverse complement strand
CCAGGTTCATCACCTTGATCAGGGGGTTGAGGGCCGGGCCGGCGGTGTCCTTGAAGGGGTCGCCGACGGTGTCGCCGATCACGGTCGCCTTGTGGGGCTCGGAGTTCTTGCCGCCGTGGTGGCCGTCCTCGACGAACTTCTTGGCGTTGTCCCAGGCGCCGCCGGATACCGACAGCATGACCGCCAGCAGCTGCCCGGTGAGGATCGCCCCGGCCAGGTAGGCGCCGAGGGCGGCCGACCCGAACAGGAACCCGGTGGCGATCGGGGCCAGCACGGCCAGCAGGCCCGGGGTCAGCAGCTCGCGCAGCGAGTCCCGGGTGCAGATGTCGACCACGGCGCCGTAGTCGGGACGCTCGTCGTAGGTCATGATCCCGGGGTGCTCGCGGAACTGCTTGCGGACCTCGAACACCACCCGGCCGGCGGCCCGGCCGACGGCCCGGATGGCCTGGGCCGAGAACATGAAGGCCACCGCCCCGCCGATCAGCAGGCCGACCAGCACGCCGGGCTGCTCGATCGGGATGTCGACGTCCTCGAGGGGCAGGCCGGCGTTGAGCAGGGCCTGGCGGAAGGAGCCGAACAGGCTGGTCGCGGCCAGCACGGCGGTGGCGATGGCCACGCCCTTGGTGATCGCCTTGGTGGTGTTGCCGACCGCGTCCAGGGAGGTCAGCACCTCGGACCCCCGCTGCCCGACCCCGCCGGACATCTCGGCGATGCCCTGGGCGTTGTCGCTGATCGGCCCGAAGGTGTCCATGGACACGACCACGCCGACGGTGGTGAGCATGCCCATGCCGGCCAGCGAGATCATGTAGAGCTGGAAGTCGAGGCCCTCGCCGCTGCCGATGATCACGGCCCCGACGATCGCCCCGACGATGGCCAGGATGGCGTAGACCGAGGCCTCCAGGCCGGTGGAGAAGCCGGACAGGATGGTGGTGGCCGGGCCGGTCTCCGAGGCCTCGGCGATCTCCCGCACCGGCTTGTACTCGGTGGCGGTGTAGTAGGAGGTCATCAGCTGGATCACGGTGGACAGCGCGAGCCCAAGGGCGACCGCGGCCACCGGCCGCCAGTCCTCCACGTAGACGATCGAGGCGACCGCGACCAGCACCAGCGAGATGCCCGCCGAGGCGAAGAACCCGCGGTTGATGGTCCGCATGCCGCTCTCGGTCTCCGAGCGCGGCCGGACCAGGTAGATCCCGGCGATCGAGGAGACGATCCCGATGGCCTGGACGATCAGGGGGAACAGCAGGCCCACGGCCGGCCGGTCCGGGAAGGCGGCCAGGCCGAGGACGATGGCCGCGACCAGCGTCACCTCGAAGGACTCGAACAGGTCGGCGGCCATCCCGGCGCAGTCGCCGACGTTGTCGCCGACGTTGTCGGCGATCACGGCCGCGTTGCGGGGGTCGTCCTCGGGGATCGACTGCTCGACCTTGCCGACCAGGTCGGCCCCGACGTCGGCGGCCTTGGTGAAGATGCCCCCGCCGACCCGCATGAACATGGCCAGCAGGGCGGCCCCGAAGCCGAAGCCGAACAGCACGCTGGCCGCGTCGCCCTGGAAGACGAGGACCACCCCGGCGGCGCCGAGCAGGCCAAGGCCGACCACGAACATGCCGGCCACCCCGCCGGCCCGGAAGGCGATCGGCATGGCCTTGAGCAGCCCGCCCTGGTCGGCCGCGGCCGCGACCCGCACGTTGGCCCGCACGGCCAGCTGCATGCCGGTGTAGCCGGCCAGGGCCGAGAAGACGGCCCCGACCAGGAAGGCGACCGAGCGGCCGATCCGCACCGAGCCGGAGTCGGCCTCCAGCAGCAGCAGCAGGAAGAAGAGCAGGACCACGAACACGGCCAGGGTGCGGAACTGCCGGCTCAGGTAGGCGCGGCTGCCCTCCTGGATGGCCCGGGCGATCTCGCGCATCTTCTCGGTGCCCTGGTCGGCGGCCAGCACCTGCCTGACCAGGACGAACGCGACCAGCAGGGCGAGCAGACAGACCGCCATGATGGCGAACAGGGCCAGGTTCTCCCCGGAGCCGAACTCGACGTCGGCGCTCGCCTCCTGCGCCAGCAGCCGTACTGGGCTCATCAGACCTCCTCGACGCCCCAGCGCTGGGGCGTTGGATCAAGCCCGGGGTCCGGGCCGAGGCCCTGGACGGTTCGAGCGGAAAATGTCGAGCGCGGGCCCCGGCCCGGCGTCGTCCCAGGTGCCTGCCCAGGGAACCGGCCGTCCCGCGAGCCCGCGAGGATTGGGCGGATCATAGCTACGGGCCGGAGAACCGGGCAACCCGTGAAAAGGTTGCCGACGCCTCAAGTCAGGGGCGGGGGCAGGTCGTCGAGGGCGCCGGCGCCCAGCCCCTGGGGCCCGCGGCGCAGCCAGAAGCTGGTCCGGTTGCCGCCGCCGTCGAGGGTCGAGGTCTTGAGGTCGTCGACCAGCGCCCCGACCAGGGCCAGGCCGAGCTCGCGGTCGTCGACCTCGCCGTCGGCGGCGTTGGAGGGACCGCCGGGGGCCGACGGGGCCCGGTCGCGGACCTCGATGCCGAAGCGGTCGGGGGCCTCGACCAGGTCGACCTCGATCGGGTCGGGCACGCCGGCCCGGTTCAGGTCGCCGACCGCGACCGCGCAGGTCTCGGAGACGGCCACCTTGAGGTCCTCGATGCCCTCCTCGCCCATCCCGGCCTTGCGGGCGACGATGCCGACGACCAGCCGCAGGGTGCCCAGCAGCCGCGCCTCCGGCGGGAAGGCCAGGCGGACGGTGGCCGGCGTCGCAGCGGCGTCGGCATCCACGGCCGCGCCGCTACTCGGCCGGGGCCGAGATCGCGTCGGGGACCGAGCCGTGGATCGGGAAGACCTTGGTCAGCCCGGTGATCCGGAAGATCTTGAGGATCTTCTCCTGGGTGCAGACCAGCTGCAGCGAGCCGTCGTGGTTGCGGACGCGCTTGAGCCCTCCGACCAGCACCCCGAGCCCGGTCGAGTCCAGGAAGTCGACCTTCTCCAGGTCGACGACGATGTGGTAGGACCCGTCGCTGACCAGCTCGATGAGCTGCTCTCGCAGCTTCGGCGCGGTGTAGACGTCGATCTCGCCGGCCACCTCGAGCACCGAGTGGTCGCCGTCCTTACGCACGTTGAGGTCGAGATCCATCCTCTCTCCAGTCTCGCGGGCTGAGGACGTGCAACGATAGGCCGCCGAGGCGCCTCCGAGCAACGTCAGGGGGGTTTGGTAGCCTACCCGGCGCCTGGCAAACCTCCTCCCGAGAACTGGTGATCGTGGCTGCGCGCAACAACCCGAGGTTCCGTACGGCCGGCCTGGCCGGCGTTCTCGCAGGTGTCCTGCTGGCCGGCGGCTGCACCTCGGGCGGTGGGCCCGAGCCGGACGGGCAGGCGCCCGGCTCCCCGTCCACCTCGGCCGCACCGGCCAAAGGCCTCCAGGTCAAGCTGGTCACCATGGCCAAGGTGCCCCCGGGCGGCCCGAGCGCCACGCGCGCGGCCAGGCAGGCCGCCCCCGGGCTGGAGCGCTTCCTCGACCGCTACCTGACCGCCGCCTTCGTGCGGGCGGCCGGGGGCGAGGCCGGCTGGGACGGGCTCATCGGGCTGTTCGACAAGCCGGTCCGGGCGTCGGCCCGCAAGCAGCTCGACGCCCTCTCCCTGGGTGCGGACGCGCCCAAGGTCAGCGCCGTCCGGCCGAGCCGGGCCAGCGCCCGGGCGGTGGTCCTGTACGGGGAGCGTCGGCCGGCGGCGGCCACCGTCCGGCTCGCCTTCGACGGCACCGCCGACACCGCCCAGGGCAGCGGGCAGGTCCACCTCCGCTCGGTGCTGCAGCTGCTGGCCACCGGCGAGGGCTGGCGGATCGCCGCCTTCGACAGCCGCACGGGGCCGCCCAAGTGACCCCGGCGATGCGACGGGGCCTGACCTGGGTGGCCGCCCTGGCGCTGGTGGCGGCGCTGGCCGCCGGGCTGGTGGTCGCGGCCTCCCCCCGGCGGCCGGCCACCGCCCAGGACGCCCCGGCGGTCACCGTGCAGCGGGCCCACGCCGCCTCGGCCACGCCGACGCTGAAGCGGCGGGTCGTGCTCCTGACCATCGGTTCGGACGCGGGCGCGCCCAAGTTCGGCCGCGGCGGCGCCATGGAGAGCGGCCGGGCCGACGCCCTCCAGCTGGTCGTGATCGACACCGTCAAGCGGCGCGGCTCCATCCTCAGCTTCCCCCGCGACAGCTACGTGCCCATCCCCGGGTACGGCACCAACAAGATCAACGCCGCCATGGCCTTCGGCGGCCCGCGGCTGCTGGTCGCCACCTTCGAGCAGCTCACCGGCCTGACCATCGACTACTACGCCCTGACCTCGTTCGACGGCCTCACCGACATCGTCAACAAGGTCGGCAAGGTCCAGGTCAACGTGGACATGAACCTGCGCGACGCCTTCGCCGGGGCGTTCCTGGACAAGGGGAAGCGCAACCTCACCGGCGGCCAGGCGCTCGCCTACGCCCGCGCCCGCAAGACCCTGCCCGGCGGCGACTTCGACCGCTCCCGGCACCAGGGCCAGCTGCTCCAGGGCGGCCTGGCCACCTTCCAGCGCCAGGTCGCCGAGGACCCGGCCAAGGTCATGACCTGGCTCGGGGTCATCCGTGACGAGGTCAGGACCGACCTGCCCTTCCCCGAGCTGGTGCGCCTGGCCCTGCTGGCCACCGACGTCCCGGCCAGCGGCGTCAAGAACATCGCGGTGCCCAGCGTCGCCGGCAACGCCGGCGGCGCCTCGGTGGTCCGCCTCCTCCCCGGTGCCTACTCGCTCTTCGGCCGCCTCCGCGCCGGCAAGCTGAGCTGACCCGCCGGGTCGCCGGGACTGGGGACGAAGCGTCGGTGCTGTCGGGATCGCGGATACCATGACCGTGTGGACGACCCCGTCGCGCTGGTGGACGACCTCACCGGCGACCCCGACTACCGTGGCCAGCTCGTGCACCTGGAGCGCCTGCCGGCCCGGCCGGCGCGGCTCGCGGACCCGCCGGACGACCTGCCCGAGGTGGTCCGCTCGCGGCTGGCCGCCCGGGGCCTGACCAGGCTCTGGTCCCATCAGGCGGCGGCGGTCGCCCTGGCCCGGGCCGGCCGCAACGTGGTCGTGGCCACCGGCACCGCCTCCGGCAAGAGCCTCTGCTACCAGCTGCCGGTGTTCGACGCCCTGCTCGGCGAGGGCCACCGCAGCGCCCTGTACCTCTCCCCCACCAAGGCCCTGGCCCGCGACCAGCTCCGCGCCGTCCGCTCGTTCGCGCTCGCCGGGATCCGGGCGTCGGCCTACGACGGCGACACCCCGTCCGCCGACCGGCCGATGATCCGGCGCAGCGCGAACCTGGTCCTGACCAACCCGGACATGCTCCACCGGGGCATCCTCCCCGGCCACGAGCGCTGGGCGGCCTTCCTGGGCCGGCTCGCCTTCGTGGTCGTCGACGAGGCCCACACCCTGCGCGGGGTGTTCGGCTCGCATGTGGCCGCGATCCTGCGCCGTCTGCGCCGCCTGGCCGCCCGCTACGGGGCCGACCCGACCTTCGTGCTCGCCTCGGCCACCCTCGGCAACCCGGCCGAGCTGGCCTCCCGGCTGGTCGGCCTGCCGGTCGAGGCGGTCACCGAGGACGGCTCCCCGCGCGGCCCGGTCTCCTTCGCCCTCTGGGAGCCGCCGCTGCTGGACGAGACCACCGGCCTGCGCCGCAGCGCCAACACCGAGTCGGCCACCTGGCTGGCCGCCGCCGTCGAGGCCGGGGTGCGGACCCTGTGCTTCACCCGCTCCCGCAAGTCGGCCGAGCTGGTCGCCACCTTCGCCAGGCACCGGGTCGCCGAGGTCGACCGCCGCCTGGCCGGCCGGGTCCGCGCCTACCGGGCCGGCTACCTGGCCTCCGAGCGGCGCGAGCTGGAGCAGGGCCTGGTCTCGGGCCGGCTGCTCGGGCTGGCCACCACCAACGCCCTGGAGCTGGGCATGGACGTCGGCGGCCTGGACGCGGTCGTGCTCAACGGCTACCCGGGCACGGTCGCCTCGATGTGGCAGCAGGCCGGCCGGGCCGGCCGCCAGGGCGAGCCGTCGCTGGCCGTGCTGGTCGGCAAGGACGACCCCCTCGACGCCTACCTGCTGCACCACCCCGGCGACCTGTTCGGCCGCCCCCACGAGGCCGCCCTGGTCGACCCCGGCAACCCGTACGTGCTCGCCCCCCACCTGCTGTGCGCCGCCTTCGAGGCGCCCCTGACCGACCGGGACATGGAGCTGTTCGGGGGCGATGGGGCGCGGGCCCTGGCCGATGCCCTTGAGGCCGAGGGGGCGCTGCGCCGGCGACAGGACCGGCTGCACCCCGGCTCCGGCCTCAGCCAGGCCGACCAGGTCGACATCCGCAACGCCGGGGGCAGCCCGGTCACCATCGTCGCCGCCGACTCGGGCCAGGTCATCGGCACCGTCGACCGGGCCCGGGCGCCCTCGACCGTGCACCGGGGCGCCGTCTACCTCCACCAGGGCGAGCACTTCCGGGTGCTGGCGCTCGACCTGGAGACCGGCGACGCCCTGGTCGAGGCGGCCAAGGGCGACGAGTACACCCAGGCCCGGAGCGACATCGACGTGACCGTGGTCGAGCCGACCCGCCAGGTCGAGCTCCCCCGCTCGACCCTCTGGCTGGGCCGGGTCGACGTCTCCGAGCAGGTGGTCGGCTACGAGCGCCGCCGGGTCGGGACCAGCGAGCTGCTCGGCTACGAGGACCTCGACCTCCCCCCGGCCCGGCTCCAGACGGTCGCCTACTGGTACACCCTCTCGCCCGCCCTGCTCGACGCCGCCGCCCTCGACCCCAGGGACATCCCCGGCGCCGCCCACGCCGCCGAGCACGCCCAGATCGGGCTGCTCCCGCTGTTCGCCATGTGCGACCGCTGGGACATCGGCGGCCTCTCCACCGCCTGGCACCCCGACACCGGCGCCGCCACCATCTTCGTCTACGACGGCCACCCCGGCGGCGCCGGCATCGCCGAGGTCGGCCACCGCCGAGCCCTGGAGCACCTCCGCGCCACCCGCGACACCGTCGCCTCCTGCCCCTGCGAAACCGGCTGCCCCTCCTGCGTCCAGTCCCCCAAGTGCGGCAACGGCAACAACCCCCTCGACAAGGCCGGTGCCGTCCGCCTCCTGGACGAGCTCCTGGTCGACCTGGGAGCCGTTCCGGCGGCGGCAGCGGTTCGGGGATGAGCCTCTATGTGGGGGTGGCCGGGGCGTCCCGGGCGGAGCCGGCGTTGCTGGACCAGGCCGAGGTCCTCGGGCGGCGCCTGGCCGAGGCCGGCGCGATCGTGGTCTGCGGCGGCGGTCCCGGGGTCATGACGGCGGTCTGCCGGGGCGCCCAGGCGGCCGGCGGGACCACCGTCGGCCTCCTTCCCGGGCTCGACCGCGCCGAGGGCAACCCGCACCTGACGATCTCGATCCCCACCGGCCTCGGCCAGGGTCGCAACCTCCTCCTGGTCCGCTCCAGCCACGCCCTGATCGCCGTCGGCGGCGGCTTCGGCACCCTCTCCGAGATCGCCCTCGCCCTCCGCACCGGCACCCCGGTGATCGGCCTCGCCACCTGGTCCCTCGCCCTCGACGCCCAGCGGGTCGACGCCTTCCCCGTGGCCGGCGACCCCGACACCGCAGCCCGGCTCGCCCTCGAAGCGGCCGGGTCGCGCCGGCCCGACCTGGCCAACCCCCCACGAGACGGCTGAGCAACTCGATCCACGGCCGGCGCGAGCTTGCCCCGTTTGGTGGCCGGAGTTGCGGGGCAGCTAGGAGGCAAGACCTGCACCGTGAACCCACTCCTCAGGAGGCAACGAGATGGCCGTACTCTTCCTAGTGCTCGCCTTGCTGGGCGCTGTCGTGATCGTCGCCGTCGGCTTCGAGAACACCACCGCGAGCTCCGCCACCCTGCTGGACCGTTCGTTCAGCCAGCTCACTGAGGGACAGCTGCTGGTCCTCTTCGCCGCCTTGGGCTTCCTGGTCGCCGTGTTCCTGTTCCTTGCCTTCGGGGCCTCCAGGACCCGACGCTCGCGGCGCAAGGAGCTGAAGTCACGGCGCCGCGACGCCGAGGGCCGGGTCG
>CALGFH010000322.1 GCA_937881255.1 uncultured Actinomycetes bacterium | reverse complement strand
CTCAGCCGAGCTTGGTCAGGGCCCGGCGCAGGTTGCGGACGCCCTGGCCGATGCGCTGCTCGTTCTCGATCAGGGCGAAGCGCACGTGGCCGTCGCCGCCCGGCCCGAAGCCGATGCCGGGCGAGGTGGCCACCTTGGCCTCCTTGACCAGCATGGAGGCGAACTCGACCGAGCCCAGCTCCCGGTAGGGCTCGGGGATGGGGGCCCAGACGAACATGGTCCCCCGTGGCGGCTCGACCTCCCAGCCGATCCGGGCCAGCCCGTCGCAGAGGGCGTCGCGGCGCGACTGGTAGACGGCCTGGGCCTGCTCGGGGTGGTCGGGGTCCTCGTTGAGGGTCACGGTGGCGGCGATCTGGATCGGCTGGAAGGCGCCGTAGTCGAGGTAGGACTTGAGCTTGGCCAGCGCCTGCACCACCTCGGCCTTGCCGACCAGGTAGGCCATGCGCCAGCCGGCCATGGAGTAGGCCTTGGTCATCGAGTACAGCTCGACCGCGCACTCCTTGGCCCCGTCGGCCTGGAGGATCGAGGGCGGGCGGAAGCCGTCGAAGCCGAGCTCGGCGTAGGCGTTGTCGTGGACCAGCAGGACCTCGTTCTCGCGGGCGAAGTCGACCATCCGCTGCATGAAGGCGAGGTCGACGCAGGTGGTGGTCGGGTTGTGGGGGAAGGAGAGCACGATCACCCGGGGCCGGGGCCAGGAGAAGCGGTAGGCCTGCTGCACGTTCTCGAAGAAGTCCTCGCCGGTGCCGACCGGGATCTCGCGGACGTCGGCCCCGGCGAACAGCGGCCCCCAGATGTGGATCGGGTAGGACGGCGACGGCACCAGGGCGGCGTCGCCCGGCTGGAGCAGCACCCACATCAGGTGGGAGAAGCCCTCCTTGGCCCCGATGGTGGTGATCGCCTCGGTCTCGGGGTCGAGGGCGACCCCGAAGCGCCGCTGGTACAGGTCGGCCACGGCCTGGCGCAGCTTGGGGATGCCCCGGCTGGCCGAGTAGCGGTGGTTGCGGGGGTTGCGGACCGCCTCGCAGAGCTTGTCGACGGCCGTCTGGGGCGAGGGCAGGTCGGGGTTGCCGAAGCCGAGGTCGATCACGTCCTCGCCGGCCCGCCTGGCCGCCACCTTGAGCCCGTCGATGATGGTGAAGACGTACGGCGGCAGGTTCGTGATCCGGCGGAACTCCACGGGCAACCCCCATCTGGCAGAGCGTGAAGCTCGAAGCCTACCCGCTCGGGGGAACCAGACCGCCGGTCCCGGCGTACCCATGGCATGCGCCTCCTGCTCGTGCTGGTGCTCGCGGCCGTGCTGGCCGCCGGCTGCGACCGGGCCGACCCGCCGCCGGTCCCCTCGACCGCCCCGCCGGCCGCCGCCTCCGGCGCCTGCGCGCCCTCCTACGAGGAGCCCGACGCCCTGAGCCCGTCCTACCGGCCGGGGGCGCCGGTCCGGGCGGTGGTCGGCCAGGGGCATGTGCTGACCGGCACGGTCCGCTCCAGCCGGGACTGCGCGCCGGTCGCCGGGGCCCGGGTCGAGCTGTGGCCCGAGATCGCCGGCCAGGGCCACCCCGACAGCCAGCGGGCGACCGTGCTCACCGCCGCCGACGGCGGCTACCGGTTCCAGAGCGACCTCCCCGAGCACATCCACATGCTCGTCTCGGCCGAGGGGTTCGAGCCGCTGGCCAGCAACCGCTACCACCCCGAGGGCCGCCGGCGCGGCCGCTTCGACATCCTGCTCACGCCGTCGCCGTCCTGACGGCTGGCGGGTGGCGGCGGCCCTCGGGTAACGTCCTGCCCTTGTGAAGGACCCGATCTCGCCGATGGAGTGGCATCCCGGCCCCGGGGCGGAGGAGCTGATCCGCCGCAAGGCGCAGCTCCAGGTGCTCTCGAAGCAGCTGCTGGACCGCGAACGCGGCCTGGCCGCCTTCCGCAACGAGCTGCACGCCTTCGAGACCACCTACCGCAAGGCGCTCGGCGCGCGCTACGCCCGGCTCGACGAGCTGGCCGAGCGGCTGGACGAGACCGCCGTCGGCGACGACCCGGGGCGGCCCGAGGACGACGGCGACGGCCCGGCCGAGCGCTACCCCGGCCAGGGCGTGCCCGGCGGGCAGAACTGGGCCTGGGGGGAGCGCGAGCCGGACAAGGAGCCGGAGCAGCGGCCGGTGATCGGCGAAGACGCCAAGCGGCTGTTCCGCCAGCTGGCCCGGCTGATCCATCCCGACCTGGCCGGCGACCCCAAGGAGCGGGAGCGGCGCACCAACCTGATGGTGGCCGCCAACGACGCCTACGAGCAGGGCGACCTGGCCGCCCTGGAGCGCATGCTGGAGGACTGGCACGCCAGCCCCGAGGCCGTGACCGGCAGCGGGGCCGCGGCCGAGCTGGAGCGGACGCTGCGCCGCATCGCCCAGGTCGAGGCGGGCATGAAGAAGATCGACGAGGAGCTGGCCGAGCTGGAGGCCTCGGCCATGGGCTGGCTGCGGCGCCGGGTCGAGAAGGCCGCCGGCGAGGGCTGGGACCTGCTGGCCCACATGGTCAGGGAGCTGGACCGCCAGATCGGCGAGGCCCAGCTGGAGCTCGACCGCCGGGCGGCCACGGCCACCGCGGGAGCGTGGGAATAGGGCGGCGCTCACGGGGTACGAACCCGGCGACGCAACAGCTGCGGACGACGGGTGGTGGGTGCATGGCCAGGGACATCCAGGGCGGGCCCGGAGAGGCTCCTGAGGCCGGCGCGACGGCGACGACCTTCCCGACCAAGTACCTGCCACCGGTCACCTACCGGGACATGCCCGAGCCGCTGTCCCTGCGCAAGGTCCTCGGCCCCGGGGTGATCGCGGCCGGGATCGGGCTGGCCTCGGGCGAGTTCATCCTCTGGCCCTACATCACCTCCCAGGTCGGGCTCGTCTTCCTGTGGGCCGCGGTCGTCGGGGTGGTGACCCAGTTCTTCATCAACATGGAGATCGAGCGCTACACCCTGGCCACCGGCGAGACCGCCCTGACCGGGTTCAGCCGCTACTGGAAGCACTGGGGCCTGTTCTTCGCCGTCCTGACCTTCCTGGCCAACGCCTGGCCGGGCTGGATCACCAGCTCGGCCACGCTGGTCACCTTCATCTTCGGCGGCGGCAACGTGAAGCTGCTGGCCATCCTCGGGCTGGCCTCGATCGCCATCGCCCTGACCATGGCCCCGGTGGTCTACACCCTGGTCGAGCGGATCGAGTTCTTCAAGGTCGGGATCATCCTGTTCTTCATCGTGGTCGCCATCGCCACCGCGATCACCGCCGACGCCTGGGGGGCGCTGCCGGACGCGGTCACCAACTTCGGCCGCCTGCCCGAGGGCCTGCCCCTGGCCCTGGTCCTGCCGGCGCTGGCCTTCGCCGG
>CALGFH010000321.1 GCA_937881255.1 uncultured Actinomycetes bacterium | reverse complement strand
CGGCCCGCCTGGCCGCCGGGCAGGCCGCCCTCGGCGAGGCCACCGCGGCCTCCAAGTAGCCGCCCGGTGACCCTGCGCCTCCGGCCGGTCCGCCGCGCCGACCTGGACATGCTCGAGCGCTGGTGGGGCGACCCGGAGACGCAGGGCTACCACAACTGGTTCGGGTTCTCGCCCGACGGGCAGCTGCGGCGCCGCTTCGAGCAGGACGGGCTGCTCGGCGAGGACCGCGGCAACCTGCTGGTCGAGCTGCCCGACGGCAACCTGGCCGGCGACGTCAGCTACCACGCCGTCTACCACGGGCCCAACCCGGGGTCGCGGGCCTTCAACATCGGCATCGCCCTGCTGCCCGCGCACCGCGGCCAGGGCCACGGCAGCGAGGCCCAGCGCCAGCTGGCCGCCTACCTGTTCGCCCACACCCGGGTCGAGCGCCTGGAGGCCAGCACCGACGTCGGCAACCTGGCCGAGCAGCGGGCCCTGGAACGGGCCGGCTTCACCCGCGAGGGGGTGCTGCGCCACGCCCAGTTCCGCGACGGCGAGTTCCACGACATGGTCCTCTACAGCCGCCTGCGGGGGGACTGACCGTCACATGCGCGGGGGACACTTGTCGGGTACGGAATGAACCGCTCAGGGAGATCAGGCGTGACGGCGACCAACACCGACTGGGTCCAGCGGGGGACGGTGCGGGCCGAGCTGGAGGCGGCCGAGGCGCGCACGCTCGCCCCCTGGGCCGCCAAGGCGGCCTCCTCGGCCGGCCGGGGCCAGGCCGAGCCCGAGGACCCGGTGCGGACCTGCTGGATGCGCGACCTGGACCGGATCATCTTCTCCCGGGCCATGATGCGGGCCCACGGCAAGACCCAGTCGTTCATCCCCGCCTTCTCCGGGGAGGGGCCGGCCGCCGGCCGCCAGGGCGGCCCCTACATCGGCGACCACTACGTGACCCGGGCCACCCACATGCAGCAGACGGCCCGGATCGCCGCCACCATGGCCCAGGCCCTGGCCCTGAACGTGCCCCTGACCACGGCCATCGCCACCGGCCACGACCTCGGCCACGCCTGCTTCGGCCACGGCGGCGAGGCGGCCCTCCAGCAGGTCGCCCCCGGCGGCTTCGACCACGCCCGCCAGGGGGCGCGGCTGCTGACCCTGCTGGAGCCCCGCAACCTCACCGCCGAGGTGCTGGATGGCATCGCCCGCCACTCCTGGAAGCACGAGCCGCCCTCGACCCTCGAGGGGCTCTGCGCCCGCCTGGCCGACCGCATCGCCTACCTGACCGCCGACCTCACCGACGCCCTCCGGGCCGGGGTCCTGGCCGGCGTCGACCAGGTCCCGGCCGAGGTCCGCCGGGTCCTGGGCGAGCAGCCCGCCGACATGATCGGGGTCCTGGTCGAGGACGTGATCCGCCACTCCCGGGGCGCCCCCCGGGTCGTCCAGGGCGACGCCTGCGCCGAGGCCATGTCGGTGATGCGCTCGTTCATGTTCGAGCACGTCTACCTGCGCCCCGAGGCCGAGCGCCAGACCGAGCGGGCGACCCGCCTGCTCACCGACCTCTACGGCCACTACCTGGAGCACCCCGACACCATGCCCATGGGGGCCAGCCTGGCCACCGACCCGGTCGCCCAGCAGGCCGTCGACGCCATCGCCGGCATGACCGACCGCTACGCCCTGGCCGCCTGGAAGGCCGCGTTCGCCCCCGAAGCCGTCTGACCGCCCAATACAATGGCCGGGTCGAAGGAGCAGGCCATGGACCGGGACCCGGGAGACCAGCGGCGCGCGGCCCTGCGCGCCTCCGACGCCGACCGCGAGCGGTTCGTCGAGGCCCTGGGCCGGCACCACGCCGACGGGCGCCTGACCACCGAGGAGCTGGCCGAGCGGACCGAGCGGGCCTACGCCGCCCGGACCCTCGGCGACCTGGACGCCCTGGCCACCGACCTGCCCGCGCCCCCGACCTCGGCGCCGCACCGCCCGGCGTCGCCGCCGGGGCAGCCGGTGCCGCCCCCGCTGCCGCCGCGGCTGCGGCCGGCCGGCCCCCGCCGGGCCGCGGCCAAGGCCAACCTGCTCCGCTCGATCATGTGGTACACGCTCCTCAGCGCGTTCCTGGTCGTCATCTGGGCGATCAGCGGCAGCGACGTCTTCTGGCCGATCTGGCCCATCCTCGGGTTCATGCTGCTGCTCGGCTGGCAGGCGATCAGCCTCTGGTACTGGCCCGGGCGTTTCGACGACGACCAGCCCCGCCGCGACCCCTGAGCCGCCGTCGGGGGTCGTGCGTACAATGCCCGGGTGACCCGACGGGTCCTTCCCCTTGGGCAGGTTCGTAGCACTCGCAATGCGTCGAGGTGAAGTCCGCCGTGGCCGGTCGCATCCGTGACGAGTCGATCGCCGAGATCCGCGAGGCGACCGACGTCGTCGCCCTGGTCGGCGAGTACGTGACCCTCCGCCCCGGCGGCGGCACCCGCATGAAGGGCCTCTGCCCCTTCCACCAGGAGAAGACCCCCTCGTTCACGGTCGACTCGACCCGTTCCCTCTGGCACTGCTTCGGCTGCTCGCAGGGCGGGGACGCGATCGACTTCCTGATGAAGCAGGAGACCCTGTCGTTCACCGAGGCGGTGGAGCGCCTGGCCCACCGGAGCGGGATCGAGCTGCGCTACGAGGGACGGTCGGCGGGGGAGCGGGGGAGCATGGGGCGCAAGAGCCGCCTGGTCGCGGCCCACGCCGAGGCGGTCGGGTTCTACCACCGGGCCCTGGTCGAGTCGCCGGACGGGCGCACCGCCCGGGCGTACCTGTCGTCGCGAGGGGTCGACCGGGCGGTGGCCGAGCGGTTCCAGCTCGGCTGGGCGCCCGGGGGGAGCTGGGAGGCGCTGGTCGGGCATCTGCGGGGCAAGGGGTTCCGGCCCGAGGAGCTGACCGAGGCCGGGCTGGCCCGGACCGGGGCCAGGGGGCTGCGCGACGCCTTCCACGCCCGGGTGCTGTTCCCGATCTTCGACGTGGCCGGCGACCCGGTCGCCTTCGGCGGGCGCCTGCTCGACGTCGACGAGGGCCGCGGGCCCAAGTACGTGAACACCGCCGAGACCCCGATCTGGCACAAGGGCCGGGCCCTGTACGCCCTCAACTGGGCCAAGTCCGAGATCGTCAAGGCCGGCTTCGCGGTCGTGGTCGAGGGCTACACCGACGTGATCGCCTGCCACCAGGCCGGGGTCCCCCAGGCCGTGGCCACCTGCGGCACCGCCCTGCGGGCCGAGCACTTCAAGCTGCTGGGCCGCTTCACCGGCCGGATCGTGCTCGCCTTCGACGCCGACGCCGCCGGCGGGCGGGCCGCCGGGCGGGGCGTGGCCGAGCTGGTCGCCGCCCCCGAGGCGTCGCTCTCGGCCCACGTGCTGACCATGCCGGCCGGCCTCGACCCGGCCGAGTACGTCGGCCGCTACGGCGGCGAGGCCTTCCGGGAGCTGGTCGAGGCCGCCCAGCCGCTGGTCCGCTGGTGGCTCGACTGGAAGCTGGCCACCTTCGACCTCAGCCAGCCCGAGGGCAAGGTGCGGGCCGCCCGCGAGCTGGTCCCGCTGCTGCGCAGCGTCCCCGACACCCTGCAGCGGACCGGGTACGCCCGCTCGGTCGTGCAGCGGCTGCACCTGGACGAGCGGGAGTACCTGGCCATGATCGCCGGCCAGCCGGCAGGCCGGCCCCAGGTCGAGGTCAAGGCGCCGCCGCGCTCGCGCAGCCCCCAGGCCCGGGTCGAGTGCGAGGCCCTCAAGTTCGCCCTCCAGCACCCGGAGTGGACGGCCGAGGCGGCCGAGCGCTGGGCCCCGGACTGGTTCAGCACCCCGGGGACCCTGGCCGCGTTCGGTGCCCTGACCGACGCCGGCGGCCCCGGCAAGCCCCTCGAGGCCGTCCTTGAGGCCGCCGCCACCGAGACCGACCGCCGCTTCCTGCGCGGCCTGGCCGTGGAGGCGTTCGCGGCCGAGGAAAACCGGGGGTACGCTGACGAGGTATTCCGTCGGCTGGAGGAGCTCCGCCTCACCCGCGTCATCGACCAGCTCAAGGGGACCCTGCAGCGTATGAACCCGGTGGAGCGGCCGCACGAGTACACTCGAACCTTCGAAGAGCTCATCGCCCTCGAGGCGCGACGGCGAGCCCTGCGGGAGCCGCGGCCAGAAGGCGACGGGGATCTCCCCGAGCGCACCGCCTAGGTGGGAACCCGGCGCTCCCACCTGGCGCCGTACGGAACGAGAGGTACCTGAGCAGATGGCCATCGCCAAGGAGGCGCAGATCGACGAGGTCCGAGACCTCGTCGCCAAGGGCAAGGAGCGCGGCTTCCTCACCAACGAGGAGGTCATCGAGGCCCTCGCCCCGGTCGACGTCTCGGCCGAGCAGATGGACAACATCCTGCAGCACCTGCAGGACGAGAACATCGAGGTCGTCGAGATGGTCGACGAGCTCGACGCCGAGGAGTTCGCCCGCGAGGCCCGCTCGGCCCGCGACGAGGAGCTGGCCCTCAAGGCCCCCACCAACGACCCCGTCCGCATGTACCTCAAGGAGATCGGCAAGGTGCCGCTCCTGACCGCGGAGCAGGAGGTCATCCTGGCCAAGGCGATCGACGAGGGCGAGGCCGCCACCGCCGAGATCGACAAGGCCACCGACAACGGCCGCAAGCTCACCCCGACCCGGCTGCGCGAGCTCCAGCGCACCGAGCGCCACGGCCAGCTGGCCAAGAAGAAGCTGATCGAGGCCAACCTGCGCCTGGTCGTGTCGATCGCCAAGCGGTATGTGGGCCGGGGCATGCTGTTCCTGGACCTCATCCAGGAGGGCAACCTGGGCCTCATCCGGGCCGTGGAGAAGTTCGACTACAACAAGGGCTTCAAGTTCTCCACCTACGCCACCTGGTGGATCCGCCAGGCCATCACCCGGGCCATCGCCGACCAGGCCCGCACCATCCGCATCCCGGTGCACATGGTCGAGACGATCAACAAGCTGATCCGCATCCAGCGCCAGCTCCTCCAGGACCTGGGCCGCGAGCCCACCCCCGAGGAGATCGGCCGCGAGATGGAGTTCTCGCCCGAGAAGGTCCGCGAGATCCTCAAGGTGTCCCAGGAGCCGGTGTCGCTGGAGACCCCGATCGGCGAGGAGGAGGACTCCCACCTCGGCGACTTCATCGAGGACTCCGACGCCGTCGTGCCCGTGGACGCGGCCAGCTTCATCCTGCTCCAGGAGCAGCTCGACTCGGTCCTGCACACCCTCTCGGAGCGGGAGAAGAAGGTCATCCAGCTCCGCTTCGGCCTCACCGACGGCCACCCCCGCACCCTGGAAGAGGTCGGCCGCGAGTTCGGGGTCACCCGCGAGCGCATCCGCCAGATCGAGTCCAAGACCCTCTCCAAGCTGCGCCACCCCTCCCGAAGCCAGAAGCTCCGCGACTACCTGGAGTAGCCGTAAGCGACCAGCAGGTCGAAACTGGCTTCTGACCTGCGGTAACGTAGATCGCTGTGACCGGCCTGGTGTAGCACAGCGCTAAGTCGAGCTATCGGCATGCCCGATCCTGACCTGCGCCCGCTGCTGGAGAGCTGGATCATCCACCTAGGCTCTTCGAGCCATGACCAAATCTGCACTCCTGACGGCCGGTCAGCTGTATGGCTGGACGGTGCCGGCGCCGCCGTCCACGGTGACCCGCTGCCCGTCGCGCAGGCGGGTGGTGGCGTCGCCGGTGGCGACCACGGCGGGGATGCC
>CALGFH010000320.1 GCA_937881255.1 uncultured Actinomycetes bacterium | reverse complement strand
GGCTGCTCAAGACGGCCGCGGCCGCCTGGGAGGGCAGGCTGCGCAAGACCGACCTGCTGGCCCGCTACGGCGGGGAGGAGTTCGCCGTCCTGCTGCCCGACTGCGCCCTGGGCAACGCCATGGAGATCGCCGAGCGGCTCCGGACCGCCCAGCCGGAGGTCACCTGCTCGATCGGGGTGGCCGACTGGGACGGCCGCGAGGACAGCGGCCGGCTGGTCGCCCGGGCCGACCGGGCCCTGTACGCCGCCAAGGCGGGCGGCCGCGACCGCTGCGTGGCCGAGCCCGCCCCGGCCGAGCCGGCGCTGCGGTAGCTCACACCTCCCGCAGCCGCCAGATGGCGACCGCCGTGGCCGCCACCAGCACCGCGGCCTGCACGACCAGGCCGGTCACGTCCCAGTCGCCGGTCCACCAGCCGCGCTGGAGCACGTCGACCGAATAGGCCATGGGCAGGGCGCCGGCGACCGTCTTCACCCCGTCGGGGAGGATGGCCTCGGGCGGGCCGCCCCCGGAGATGAAGAACATGGCGAAGAACAGCAGCAGCCCGACCACCTGGGCGGCCCTGGCCGTCGGCAGCAGCGAGGCCAGGGCGACCCCGACGGCGCAGAAGGTCGCCGTGGCCAGGAGGAACCCGGCGGCCACGACCACAGGCGACGCCGGTGTGGACAGCTCGTAGGAGGCGTCGCCGAGGGCGACCATGACCGCCGACCCGACGGTCACGATCAGGGCCGCGACCAGCGTCTGGGCGGCCAGCACGGGCCAGGCGGCGATCCCCGAGGCCCGCAGCCGCCGCAGCACGCCCCGCTCCCGGTAGGCGGCCAGGTGCACCGGGATGGCGATCAGCCCGGTGGCGGCGATCGAGCCGATGGCGTAGGCGGGCACGTACCAGTCGGCCGGGCTGACCCCGCCGAAGTCGGGGTCGGGCAGGGTCCCGAACGAGTTGAGCAGCAGGTAGAGCAGGATGAGGGGGAAGGCGAGGGCGAACACGGCCACGGTCGGCTCCCGCAGCCCCAGCTTGATCTCGGTCCAGGTCAGCTTGGCGAGCATGGCGGCCTCCTCAGGCGCGCAGGTCCCGGCCGGTGAGGGCCAGGAACACGTCCTCCAGGTCGGGGTGGTGGGTGCGGAAGTCGGCCGGGGCGACGCCCCTGCCGGCCAGGGCGGCGGCCACCCTGACGGCCAGGGGGCCAGTGCCCATGACCTCGACGGCGTCGGCCCGCCGGGTCACCCGCTCCACCCCCTCGAGCTGGGACAGCCAGGCGGCGTCCGCCCCCGGCCAGGTGAAGCTGACCCGCTGGCCGGCGTCGCCCCGGCCGATCAGCTCCGATGGCGTCCCCGTGGCCACCACCCGGCCCTGGTCGACGATGGCCACCCGGTCGCAGAGGAGCTCGGCCTCCTCCATGAAGTGGGTGACCAGGACCACGGTGGCGCCGTCGTCCCTGACCTGGCGGACCAGGTCCCAGGTGGCCCGGCGGGCCTGGGGGTCGAGCCCGGTGGTGAGCTCGTCGAAGAACACCAGCTCGGGCCGGTTGACCAGGGCCAGGGCGATGAACAGGCGCTGCTGCTCGCCCCCGGACAGCTTGGCGAAGGGGCGCCGCCAGAGCCGCTCCAGCCCCCAGCGCCGGCCCAGCTGGTCCAGCGGGGCCCCGCCGTCGCCGTCGCGGGCGAACAGCCACAGGGCCTCCCCGACCCGCAGCCGGTCGGGCAGGGCCGAGGACTGGAGCTGGGCGCCGATCCGCCGCCGCAGCCGGTCGCCGTCGCGCTCCGGGTCGAGCCCGAGCACCCGCACCTGCCCCCGGTCCCGCCGCCGCAGCCCCTGCAGGCACTCGACCGTGGTCGTCTTGCCGGCCCCGTTGGGCCCGAGCAGCCCGAAGATCTCGCCCGCCCGCACCTCCAGCCCCACGTCCTCGACCGCCACCTGGTCCCCGTAGGACCGGTGCAGCCCCGCCACCTCGATCACCGTCATCTCGACCTCCTCGCGTCGCCGTCAACGCTAGGCAGGCGGGCGGCCGGCGTCGTCGGCCGGAAGCAGGCACCTGCGCCTCCGCCGGATGGACGACCCGTTGCGGTCAGCTGGTGCCGGGGGTGACCAGGCCGGTCTCGTAGGCGAAGACCACGGCGTGGACCCGGGTCAGGAGGTCCAGCTTGGTCAGGATGCGCGACACGTGGGTCTTGGCCGTGAGCTCGGAGATGAACAGCTCGCGGGCGATCTCCCGGTTGGAGTGGCCGCGGGCCAGCAGCCGCAGCACCTCCAGCTCGCGCTCGGTCAGGCCCTGGAGGGCGGCCGGGGTGGGGCGTGGGTCGGGCTGGCTGGCGGCCAGGTCGCGGACCAGGCGCCTGGCCGTCGGCGGGGAGATGACGGTGCCGCCGGCGGCCGTCTGGTGGACGGCCCGGAGCAGCTCGACCGGCGGGGTGTCCTTGACCAGGAACCCGCACGCGCCGGCCCGGAAGGCCTGGTAGGCGTACTCGTCGGTGTCGAAGGTGGTGAGGATCACGACCTCGGGGGGGTCGGGCAGGGCCCGCAGCTCGCGGGTGGCGGCGATCCCGTCCAGCACCGGCATGCGGATGTCCATCAGCGCCACCTGGGGCGAGGTGCGGCAAGCCAGGGCGACCGCCTCAGCCCCGTCGGCCGCCTGGCCGACCACCTCGATGCCGTCGTCCGAGGCCAGCAGGGCCACGAACCCGGCCCTGACCAGCTCCTGGTCGTCGACCACCAGCACCCGGACCGGGTTGCTCATGCCGGGTCGGTGGGGAAGGCGGCCAGGACCCGGAACCCGCCGGGGCAGGGCCCGGCCTCGAGCACGCCGCCGTAGAGGGCGACCCGCTCGCGCATCCCCTGCAGGCCGTGGCCCCCGTCGCCCGCCGGGACCGGGGCCGGGCCGCCACCGTCGACCACCTCCAGCTCGACGGTGCGGGGCCGGTAGCGGACGGTGAGGCGGGCCCGGGCGCCGGGGGCGTGCTTGATGGTGTTGGTGAGCGCCTCCTGGGCGATCCGGTAGGCCGAGACCTCCAGCCCGGCCGGCAGGGCCCGGGCCTGGCCCTCGACCCGGAGCTCGACCGGCACCCCGGCCGCCGTGGCCTGCGAGGCCAGCCGGTCCAGGGCGGCCAGGCCCGGCTGGGGCTCGGTGGGCAGGTCGTCGGCCCGCAGCGCTCCCAGCAGGCGGCGCATCTCGCCGAGGGCGCCCCGGCCCGTCTCCTCGATCACACGAAGCGCCCCCTTGGCCTGCTCGGGGTCGCGTTCCAGCAGGTGGGCCCCGACGCCGGCCTGGACGGTGATCACGCTCATGGCGTGGGCCAGGATGTCATGCAGGTCGCGGGCGATGCGGGTGCGCTCCTCGAGCACCGCCCGGCGGGCCAGCTCCTGGCGGGCGGCCTCGAGGGCGGCCGTCTGCTCCTCGAGGGCCCGGGTGTAGCCGCGCCGGGCGGCCAGGACCACGCCGAGCACCCAGCCGCTGACGAACATGATGGCCACGTAGCCGATCTCCAGCAGGTCGACGTCCCAGATGCCGGTGGCCGCGAAGGCCAGCATCTCGGCCGGGAGGATCAGGGCCAGGGCCCGCCACCACAGCGGCCGCGGGGCCGCCCCGACCGCGAACATGGCGGCCAGGGTGGGCAGCGACTGCAGCAGGTGGGTCGGGTACTCCAGCGACGCCCAGGCCGGGTAGGCGACGCCGAAGCAGGCCAGCACCAGCAGCGGGGCCCGGCGCAGCACCAGCAGGGGCAGGACGTTGGCGGCCACCAGGGCCCAGCCGAGCCCGTCGAGGGCGCGGGCGTCGCTGTCCCCGGCGGTCGAGGCGACGAACATCACGCCGAGGACCACGGTCAGCCCGGCGTCGGCCAG
>CALGFH010000319.1 GCA_937881255.1 uncultured Actinomycetes bacterium | reverse complement strand
GAACCGCAAGGCAGCAAGGAGCCCAGCCTGATGGCAACCGAAGCCCGAGACCTGACGCCCGAGGCGCCGGAGCGGATCAACCCCATCCCGGAGAACGTCGACCTGGGCGCCTACAAGTACGGCTGGCACGACCCGGTCAGCTCGGTCTTCACCCCTAAGCGGGGCCTCTCCCACGACGTCGTCGAGGAGATCTCGGCGATGAAGGCCGAGCCCGAGTGGATGCGCAGCTTCCGCCACAAGTCGCTCGACTACTTCCTGCGCCGCCCGATGCCCCAGTGGGGTGGCGACCTGGACCAGATCGACTTCGACAACATCTTCTACTTCCTGCGGGCGACCGAGAAGCAGGCCACCTCCTGGGAGGAGCTGCCCGCCGACATCAAGAACACCTACGACCGGCTGGGCATCCCCGAGGCCGAGAAGCAGCGCCTGATCGCCGGGGTGGCCGCCCAGTACGAGAGCGAGGTCGTCTACCACAAGGTCCGCGAGGACCTGGAGGAGCAGGGCGTCCTGTTCCTGGACACCGACACCGCCCTCAAGGAGCACGAGGAGCTGTTCCGCGAGCACTGGGCGACGGTGATCCCGCCCAACGACAACAAGTTCGCCGCCCTCAACTCGGCCGTGTGGTCGGGCGGGTCGTTCATCTGGATCCCCGAGGGCGTCCACGTCGAGATCCCGCTGCAGGCCTACTTCCGGATCAACTCCCAGAACATGGGCCAGTTCGAGCGGACCCTGATCATCGCCGAGCCCGGCTCCAGCGTGCACTACGTCGAGGGCTGCACCGCGCCCATCTACTCCTCGGACTCGCTGCACTCGGCGGTGGTCGAGATCATCGTCAAGCCCCACGCCAAGGTCCGCTACACCACCATCCAGAACTGGTCGACCAACGTCTACAACCTGGTCACCAAGCGGGCCGCGGCCTATGAGGGCGCGACCATGGAGTGGATCGACGGCAACATCGGCTCCAAGCTGACCATGAAGTACCCGGCCGTGCTGCTGCTGGGCGAGCACGCCCACGGCGAGATCCTCTCGGTCGCCTTCGCCGGCAACAACCAGCACCAGGACGCCGGGGCCAAGCTGACCTTCGCCGCCCCCAACACCACCGGCCAGATCGTCTCCAAGTCGATCTCGCGCGACGGCGGGCGCACCTCCTACCGCGGCCTGGTCAAGGTCGAGGAGGGCTCGCCCGGGGTCAAGGTCAACGTCCGCTGCGACGCCCTGCTGCTGGACGAGGAGTCGCGCTCCGACACCTACCCGTACACCGACGTCAAGGAGGAGGACGTCACCCTCGGGCACGAGGCCACCGTCTCCAAGATCGGCGACGACCAGCTCTTCTACCTCCGCTCCCGCGGCCTCTCGGAGGCCGAGGCGACGGCCATGATCGTGCGCGGGTTCATCGAGCCGATCTCCAAGGAGCTGCCGATGGAGTACGCGCTCGAGCTCAACCGCCTCATCGCCCTGCAGATGGAAGGGGCGGTCGGCTAACGCGATGACCGAGGAGAGCATCGAGACACTGACCCTCAAGGACCTCGACCAGGCGGCCGTGACCGCCTGGTCGCGGGCCCTCGGCGACCCCGACTGGCTCCTGGCCCGGCGCCTGGAGGCGCTGGCCGCCCTGGGCAAGCTGGAGCGGCCGAACAACCGCGAGGAGGCCTGGCGGTTCACCGACCCCAAGCGGGCCGGCCTCGACCGCAACCCGATCCTCCGGGCCAGCGGCCGCCCCGGGGCCGAGGGCGCCCACGTGCTGGCCGCCGGCCACGCCGACGCCGCCTCCGGCGGTGACGTCGCCGGCACCGAGCTGGAGCCGGCCGGCCTGGTCGCGACCGTCGACGGCGCCACCGCCGAGGCCTTCCTCGACGCCGAGCTGGCCGCCAGGGGGGTCATCCTGACCGACCTGACCACGGCCGCGCGCGAGCACGCCGGCCTGGTCGAGCCCCGCCTGATGACCTCGGCGGCGCCCTTCGACGAGGACTGGTTCCTGGCCCTGCACGCCACCCTGGTCACCGCCGGGGCGTTCCTGTACGTGCCAAGGGGGGTCGAGGTGACGGTCCCGCTCGGGGTGCTCCAGCGGCGCACCACCGCCGGGGCGACCTTCGCCCACACCCTGGTCGTGGTCGAGCCCGAGGCCTCCCTGACCCTGGTCCAGCAGCACGGCTCGCCCGAGGCCCTGGACGGGCGCGCCTTCCACCACGGCGTCACCGAGCTGCTGGTCGGCGAGCGGGCCAGCGTCCAGTACCTGTCGCTCCAGGAGTGGGGGAGCGAGCAGGTCAACCACTTCGGCATCCAGCGGGCCGTGGTCGGGCGCCAGGCCCGGTTCCGGTCGTTCGTGGTCACCCTGGGCGGCGGCGTCGTCCGGGTGTCGCCCGAGGTCGTGCTGGGCGAGGGCGCCGAGGCCGACCTGCTCGGGGCCGTGTTCGCCGACGCCGGCCAGCGGTTCGAGCACCGGGCCAACGTCACCCACGCCGAGCCCCACGCCCGCTCCAGCCTCCTCTACAAGGCCGGGCTGCTGGGCGGGTCGCGCAACATCTTCAACGGCAACCTGATCATCAGCCCCGGGGCCCGCGGCACCGACGCCGGCCAGACCATGCGCAACCTGGTCCTGTCCCGCGACGCCCACGCCGAGGCCAACCCGTTCCTGGAGATCCTCAACTCCGACGTCAAGGCGGCCCACGCCGCCGCCACCGGCCGGGTCGACGACCTGCACCTGTTCTACCTGGAGTCGCGGGGCATCCCCCGCCGGACGGCCAGGCGGCTGGTGGTGTTCGGGTTCTTCGAGGAGGTCCTGGCCCAGGTGACCGTGCCCGCGGTCCGGCGCCGCCTCGAGGCGGCCCTGGAGGCCGAGCTGGAAGCGGCCGCGGCCGCCCAGGAGGCGCAGGAGGCCGCCGAGGCTCAGGAGACCGGGTGATGCCGTTCGTCCGGCTGGCCGGGCTCTCGGAGCTCGAACCCGACCAGGGGCTCCGGGTCGAGCTCGGCGACGAGGAGGCGGTCGCCCTGATCCGCACCGGCGACGGCGGCGTCCACGCCGTGATCGACGTGTGCAGCCACGAGGACTACCCGCTGTCCGAGGGCTGGGTCGAGGACACGACCATCGAGTGCGCCCTGCACGGCAGCCGCTTCGACCTGCTCACCGGCGAGCCCGACAGCCCGCCGGCCCTGCGCCCGGTGCGGATCTTCCCGGTGCGGGTCGAGGGCGAGGACGTGCTCGTCGACCTGCCCGACGACTGGGCCAAGCTGGCCCAGGACCTGTGAATGGATTCCGAGGAGAGAGATGCCTGACACGACCCTGGTGATCGAGGACCTCCACGTCGACGTGGACGACAAGCAGATCCTGCGCGGTGTCGACCTGACCGTCGAGGCCGGCAAGGTCCACGCCCTGATGGGGCCCAACGGCTCCGGCAAGTCGACCCTGGCCTACGCCCTGGCCGGCCACCCCCGCTACCGGGTGACCGGGGGCAAGGTGACGTTCAAGGGCGAGGACGTGCTCGACCTGACCGCCGACGAGCGGGCCCGGCTGGGCATGTTCCTGGCCATGCAGTACCCGGTCGAGGTGCCCGGGGTGTCGGTGACCAACTTCCTGCGCACGGCCATGAACGCCGTGCGGGGCGAGGACGTCCCGGTGCGCGAGTTCGCCAAGGACCTGCGCGAGCAGATGCGCCTGCTGGACATGGACCCGCGGTTCGCCGAGCGCAACCTCAACGAGGGCTTCTCGGGCGGCGAGAAGAAGCGCCACGAGATCCTCCAGATGGCCCTGCTCCGCCCCGAGCTGGCCATCCTCGACGAGACCGACTCGGGCCTGGACGTCGACGCCCTGCGGGTCGTGGCCGAGGGCGTCAACGGGCTGCGCGGACCGGGGCTCGGCGTGCTGCTGATCACCCACTACACCCGCATCCTGCGCTACATCTCCCCGGACGTGGTCCACGTGATGGTCGGCGGGCGGGTCGTGGAGACCGGCGGCCCCGAGCTGGCCGACCAGCTGGAGTCCGAGGGCTACGAGCGCTGGCGTGGCGACCCCGCCACCTGAGACCCGGTTCCAGGAGGCCCCGATGACCCCCCCGACCGCGCCGCTGGACCTGGCCGCCGTCCGCGGCGACTTCCCGATCCTGGAGCGCCGGGTCAACGGCCACCCGCTCGTCTACCTGGACTCGGCCGCCACCAGCCAGAAGCCGCGGCAGGTGCTGGAGGCCATGGACGACTACTACCGGCGGCACAACGCCAACGTGCACCGGGGCGTCCACACCCTGGCCGAGGAGGCCACCCACCTGTTCGAGGAGGCCCGGGGCAAGGTGGCCCGCTTCGTCGGCGCCTCCGAGCGGGCCACGGTGTTCACCAAGAACGTCAGCGAGGCCATCAACCTGGTCGCCTACGCCTGGGGGCTGCGCAACCTCCGCGAGGGCGACGAGATCCTGGTCACCGAGATGGAGCACCACTCCAACCTGGTGCCCTGGCAGCTGGTGGCCGGCATGACCGGGGCCAGGATCCGGGCCGTGCCCGTCACCGGGGACTACCAGCTCGACCTGGACGCCCTGGACGGGCTGCTGGGCGAGCGGACCCGGATGGTGGCCGTGTCGGCCATGTCCAACGTGCTCGGCACCGTCAACCCGGTGGCCGAGATCGCCCGCCGGGCCCATGACGCCGGGGCGCTCGTCCTGGCCGACGCCGCCCAGGCCGTCCCCCATGCCGGGGCCCGGCTCGACGAGCTGGGGGTCGACTTCCTCGGCTTCACCGGCCACAAGGCGCTCGGCCCGATGGGGGTCGGGGTGCTGGCCGCCCGCGAGGAGCTGCTGGACAGCATGGAGCCGTTCCTGGGCGGGGGCGAGATGATCAGCGACGTCGACATCGACCGGTTCACGTGGAACACGATCCCGTGGCGGTTCGAGGCGGGAACGCCCAACGTGGCCGAGGCGGTCGGGCTGGGGGCGGCGGTCGACTACCTCCAGGGGCTGGGCATGGACCGGGTCCGGGCCCACGAGGTCGACGTCACCGGCTACGCCCTCAAGCGCCTGGGCGAGATCGAGGGGCTGGTTGTCTACGGCCCGTCCGAGGTCGAGCACCGGGGCGGCATGGTCTCGTTCACCATCGGCGACATCCACCCCCACGACGTCGCCCAGGTGCTGGACGCCGAGGGGATCGCCGTGCGGGCCGGCCACCACTGCGCCAAGCCGCTGCTGCGGCGCCTCGGGGTCCAGGCCACCACCCGGGCCTCGTTCTACCTGTACTCGACCACCGACGAGGTCGACGCGCTGGTCGCCGGCCTCGAGCGGGTCAAGCGCTTCTTCGCCTAGGCAAGGGATCACATGGCCCTCGACGACCTCTACCAGGAGATCATCCTCGACCACTACAAGAAGCCCCGGCACCCGGGGCGGCTCGAGGATGCCCAGGTCGAGGTGCACCACTACAACCCGGTGTGCGGCGACGAGCTGACCGTCGGGCTGCGGCTGGACGGCGACCGGGTGGCGGCCGTGGCCGTCGACGGCAAGGGCTGCTCGATCTCCCAGGCGGCCGCCTCGGTGATGACCGAGCAGGTGGTCGGGCGGCCCGTGGGGGAGGCGCTCGACCAGGCCGAGGCGTTCCGGCGGCTGATGCACGGCGAGGGCGAGCCGGACGAGGAATTGCTGGGGGACGGGATCGCGTTCAAGGGAGTGGCGCGCTACCCGGTGCGGGTCAAGTGCGCGCTCCTCGGCTGGATGGCGTTCAAGGACGCCGCCACCCGCGCCGGGGGTCCGGGGGCTCATGTAGCCGAAGGCGACAGCCCCCGGATGGAACCGGGGACAGGAAGGGAAGGGAACTAGATGGCCACCGATGCGGACATCTTCGAGGCGATGAAGCAGGTCGAGGACCCGGAGCTGGGCGTCAACGTGGTCGACCTGGGGCTGGTCTACGGGGTCGACCAGGAGGACGAGGGCCGCAAGGTCCGCCTGGACATGACCCTGACCACGGTGGCCTGCCCGCTCACCGACATGATCGAGGGCGCGACCAACGCCGCCCTGATCGGCCTGGACGACATCCAGGAGGTCGAGATCAACTGGGTCTGGTCGCCCCCCTGGGGCCCCGACCGGCTCACCGAGGACGGCAAGATGGCTCTCAGAGCCATGGGCTTCGCAATCTGACGCGATCGAAGAGGGAATTGGAAACCGATGGCGCTTCCAGCACTGGTTGAACCGGCGGGCGAGCTGTCGCGGGACGAGATCGCCCGCTACTCCCGCCACCTGATCATCCCCGACGTGGCCATGGACGGGCAGAAGCGGCTCAAGAACGCCCGCGTCCTGCTCATCGGCGCCGGCGGCCTGGGCGCCCCCAACGCCATGTACCTGGCCGCGGCCGGGGTCGGGCACCTCGGCCTGGTCGACTTCGACGTGGTCGACGCGTCCAACCTGCAGCGGCAGGTCATCCACGGCACCTCCGACATCGGCCGGCCCAAGCTGGAGAGCGCCCGCGACAAGATCAACGAGATCAACCCGTACGTGCAGGTCACCCTGCACCAGACCCGGCTCTCCTCGGAGAACGCCCGCGAGCTGATCCGCGGCTACGACCTGGTGATCGACGGCTCGGACAACTTCCCGACCCGGTACCTGGTCAACGACGCCTGCGTGCTCGAGGGCAAGCCGTACGTGTGGGGCTCGATCTACCGCTTCGACGGCCAGGCCAGCGTGTTCTGGGCCGAGCACGGCCCCTGCTACCGCTGCCTGTACCCGGAGCCGCCCCCGCCGGGCATGGTCCCCTCCTGCGCCGAGGGCGGCGTGCTGGGCGTGCTCTGCGCCACCCTCGGGTCGGTGCAGGCCAACGAGGCCATCAAGCTGCTCACCGGCATCGGCGACCCGCTGGTCGGGCGGCTGCTCATCTACGACGCCCTCGAGCTGTCCTTCAAGGACATCGCGGTCCGCAAGGACCCCGAGTGCGCCGTCTGCGGCAAGAACCCGACGGTCACCGAGCTGATCGACTACGAGGAGTTCTGCGGCGTGGTCTCCGACGAGGCCCAGCAGGCCGCCGCCGGCGCCACCCTCACCCCGGCCCAGCTCAAGGCCCTGCTCGACGACGGCCAGCAGCTCAAGCTGGTGGACGTCCGCGAGCCGGCCGAGTGGCAGATCAACCGCCTGCCCGGGGCGACCCTGATCCCGCTGGACAGCCTGCCCGACCACCTGGCCGAGCTGCCCCAGACCGAGCCGGTGGTCCTGTACTGCAAGTCCGGGGTCCGCTCGGCCGAGGCCCTGGCCCTGCTCAAGCAGTCCGGGTTCTCCACCGCCAGGCACCTCGGCGGCGGCATCACCGCCTGGGCCAAGACGGTCGACGATACTGTGCCGGTGTACTGATCGGCCTATCGGCGAGGGCATCGACAGGTAGTTCCTGATCCATGTGGGGGGAGCTCGCTCCCCCCACGGCCCCCCAAGAGCGCCTGTGCCATGGCCGGGGCGGAGGTCTCTGCGGGCTGAACCTCCCCGGATGTTTCCGGGCGGCGGGGTAAGCTGCGGCGCGTTCCGGTCGATCCAGTCATCAGGATCGGACCTCGACGCGCACAAGGACGCCATCTCCCATGGGTTTGCCCGGTCGGCGCTCGCTCGCCCGCATCCTGCTCCTCCCCGTGCTGCTGTCGGGCCTGGCCCTGACGCCCCGCGTCGCCTTGGCCGGGGATGTGGACAACCGGAGGACGCCCGCGACCGGTTCGGCTACCCTCCCAGTCAGGGGCCCCACAGCAGCCGGGGCGGG
>CALGFH010000318.1 GCA_937881255.1 uncultured Actinomycetes bacterium | reverse complement strand
TCGGCGGCCACGCCCCGCCCGTAGTCGGCCACCAGCACCGCCCCGACCCCGGCCAGGGCCCGCCGGCCGGCCGGGCCGAGCGGGCCGACCCTGCCCGGCCGGGTGGCCCGGTCGAGCCGCAGCAGCGAGTGCCCGTCGGCCCGCACCCGGATCTTCTCCGGCGTCCTCCCGGCCAGCCCCAGGTCGACCACCTCGACCCCGGCCAGCTCCAGCAGCTCCCGCAGGGCCGCCCCCGCCCCGTCGCCGGCCAGGGCCGTGACCAGGACCACCGCCCGGCCGTCGAGCCGCGCGGCCAGGGTCGCGGCCAGCGCCGCCCCTCCCGGCCGGCGCCGCTCGGCCGGGTCGTCCACCACCGGCACGGGCGCGTCGGGAGCCAGCCGCCCGGCCCGCCCCTCCAGGTCCCGGTCGAGCAGGGCGTCGCCGACGACGACCAGCGGCGCCCGGGTCATCTGGGCATCCTCGAGCGACCCGGCTCCGGCCCCGCGCCGAACTGCCCCGGCCCCGCGGCGGCCAGCTGGCCGGCGGGCAGCCCGGCGTAGACCTCGAGGGTGCTGCGGGCGATCCGGTCCCAGCCGTAGCGGCGCCGGGCCCGCCGGGCGCCGGTGGCGCCGAGGGCGGTCCGCCGCTCCGGGTCGGCCAGCAGCTCGGCGACCGCCGCCGCCACCAGCCCCGGCCGCCGCGGCGGGACGTGCACGCCGTTGACGCCGTCGACCACGGTGTCGACCAGCCCCCCGACCGCCGAGGTGACCACCGGCACGCCGCAGGCCATCGCCTCCAGGGGCACGATCCCGAACGGCTCGTACCAGGGCACGTTCACCACCAGGTCGGCCGAGCGGTAGAGGGCCGGGAGGTCGCCCCGCCCGACCCGCCCGAGCAGCCGGACCCGCCCGGCGACCCCGAGCCGCTCGGCCAGCGCGGTCAGCCGCCGCGCCTCCGGGTCCCCGGCCAGCTCGGCCGCGGGCGGCCCGCCGGCCACGACCAGCTCGGCCCCGGGAAGCTTGGCCATGGCGGTGATCGCGTTCCCGATCCCCTTGCGCTCGACCAGCCGGCTGACCACCAGCAGGCGGAAGCCGACCGACGGCCGCGGCGCCACCGGACCGTCGGGCCGGAACAGCTCGAGGTCGACCCCGCACGGCACCACCGCGACCCGGCGCAGGTCGGCGCCCATCCTGACCAGCTCGAAGACCTCGTCCGAGCAGGTGGCGACGATCCGGTCGGCCTCCCTGGCCACGGTCGCCTCCTCCAGCAGCCGGGTCGGCGGGCTGGTGTCCCGCGACCCCTGGTGCCGCCGCTTGACCACCCCGAGGGCGTGGAAGGTCTGCACCACCGGGATCCCCAGCGGCCGGGCCGCGGCCAGGGCGGCCCGCCCCGACATCCAGAAGTGGCCGTGGACCACGTCCGGCGGGTCGTCCCGGAACGACCGCCACAGCCGGTGGGCGAACTCGTCCATGTGCGGCAGCAGGTCGTCCTTGGGGATCGGCTCGGCCGGCCCGGCGTCGACGTGCTCGACCGTCACCCCGGGCGCCGCCGCGACCCTCGGCGCCAGGTCCGGGTGGTCGCGGCGGGTGTGGACGACCACCTCGGCCCCGAGCCTGGCCAGCGCGGCCGAGAGCGCGGCCACGTGCACGTTCTGCCCACCGGCGTCGGCCCCGCCGAGCACGGCCAACGGGCTGGCGTGCTCGCTCACCATCGCGATCCTCATGCGCCCACCTCCTCCAGCAGCACGTCCCAGTCCCCGAGGAACCGCTCCAGCCCGTAGCGGCCGGTCGCGGCCACCCGGGCGGCCTTGCCCATCAGCCGCGCCTGCTCGGGGTCGGCGACCAGCCGCCTGGCCGCGTCGGCCAGCACCTCGACCTGGGTCGAGATCACCCCGGCCTCCGGCGGCACCGCCTCGACGACCTCGGTGGTGGCCAGGGCCACCACCGGCATCCCCAGGTGCATGGCCTCGAGCAGCGACAGCCCCAGCGAGGTCCACCGCACCGGGTGCAGGTACAGCCGCCGCCTGGCCATCTCCTGGTGCAGCCGCTCCTGATCGAGGTCGGCCACCGACCGCACCCCCGGCGCCCCGGCCAGCCCCTCGGACCGCATCCCGAACAGGTCGAGCGGGACCGCCGCCCCCAGCCGCCCCAGCAGGTCGGTCCCGGTCACCCGCCCGCGACGCCCGGCCTCGTTGACCACCACCGCGGCCGCCGGGATCTCCCCGCTGTAGCGCTCGCCCGGGTCGACGATCCCGTGCTCGATCACCCGCGTCGGCGTGCTCCCGCAGTCCCAGAACAGCTCGTTGAAATGGGTGACGTGCACCACCACGAGCTCGTCCCGGTCGGCCGCGACATGGCGCAGCTCGTTGACCCGCCCCTGGGGCGCGTTGTGCTCCAGGTAGACCGCGGGCACCTCCAGCCCCGGCCGCCGCCCGCCCAGCCACTCCTGGGCCAGCCCTCCGAGCTCCTGGGGCCGCTGCAGGATGACCACGTCGACCTCGGCCTCGGCCGCCTCCTCCTTGGTCACCTCCACCGCCGACGCCGGCCAGGACCAGGTCCGGGCCCGTCCCAGCCCGTCAGCCCCCCGATCCGGCGTCACCGGGATCAGGTACTGGTGCCGCCCCTGGACGAACGCGGTCGTCCAGGACCCGTGCACATGCCACAGCAGGACCCTCATCCCGCCACCCCCTGTGGCCGCGGGAGCGGCGCCAGCCGTTCGACAGCAGCCACGACCTCGCCCACCGGGACCCCGTCCAGGCACGGATGCCCCGGCACCGGGCAGACCCGCGCCCGCGACCCCGCGCACCCGGCCGCCTGGTCGCCGAGCAGCACCTGGGGCACCCCCCAGGGGCGCCACCGCACGGCCGGCACCACCGGTGAGAACAGCGACACCACCGGTACCCCGACCGCCGCCGCCAGGTGCGCCGGCCCGGTGTTGCCGACCACCACCGCCTCGGCCCCGCCGAGCACCCCGGCCAGCTCCCGCAGGCCGACCTTCCCCCCCAGGTCGACCACCCCGGCCCGCCGCCTCCCGGCGACCGTCGCCGTCAGCGCCCGCTCGTCGGCGCTCCCGGTGACCACCACCCGCCGCCCGCCGCCGACCAGCGCGTCGACCAGCGCCGCGTGCCGCTCCGGGGCCCAGGCCCGGGCCGGCACCGAGGTCCCCGGATGCACCACCACATAGCCCTCGCCCCCCAGGTCGGGCAGGTCGGCGACCAGGTCCCGCCGGACCCGGAGCCCTCCGTCGTCCCCCTCCGGCAGCCGGTACCCGAGGGTCGCGACCAGCGACAGCCCCCGCTCGACCTCGTGCAGGTCGTCGTCCACCCGGTGCCGCACGTCCAGCAACGACCCCGGGTAGTCCACGCTGACGGCCGCGATCGTCGGCACCCCCGCCATCCGCAGCAGCAGCGCCAACGGCAACGGGCTCTGATGGAACGAGGTCAGCACCACCGCCTGGTCGATCTCCAGCTCGGTCAGCCGATCCACCACCGAGTCGACACCCTTCCGGGTGACCCGGCGCGGCTCGGCGTCGATCCAGGCCGCGTGCTCGACCACCACCTCATCCACCCCGGGCAGCAGCTCGCCGGCCTCCCGCCCCCGCGGCCCGCACAGCAGCGTCACCCGCCCGGCCCCGGCCGCCACCGCCCGCACGGCCGGCCCGGCCAGCAGCACGTCCCCCATGCTGTCCTGCCTGGCCACCAGCACATGCCTCCTCACCGTCGGCCCTCCGAAGCCCCCAGCACCAGCTCGACCGCGCTGAGCAGGTCGGCCGCCACCTCAGGAGCCGCCGCGACCTCCTCGTCCCGGGTCACCGCCGTCGGCACCAGCACCCCCCGGGCCCCCGCGGCCCTGGCCGCCTCCACGTCGGCCCCGATGTCCCCGATGACCACGCAGTCCCGGGCGTCGACCCCCAGCGCCCCCGCCGCCGCCTCGATCAACCCCGGCGCCGGCTTCCGGCACCCACACCCCTCCGCCGGCCCATGCACGCAAACCAGCCACGGCCCCAGCGGCCCGACCAGCTCCTCGACCCGCCGGTTGACCGCCTCCACCTGCTCGACCCGCAGATACCCCCGCCCAACCCCGCTCTGGTTGGACACCACCGCCGTCGCCACCCCGGCCGCCCTGAGCCGATCCAGCGCCTCCCGCGCCCCCGGCATGAGCACGACCCGCCCCGGATCCCCGTTGTAGGGCATGTCAGCCACCAGCGTCCCGTCCCGGTCGAACAACACCGCCTTGGGCGGGGAAGCGGGCCGATCAGCGGATCGGGAGATCACCGGGCGGCCAGCAGGTCGGGGCGCACGCTCCCGATCAGCCAGCGTCCACGGCAGCCGGACCCACCCCGACAGCCAGTACCAGGTCGCCACCGGCGGCAGCAGCACGCTGGTCGCGCTCATCTTCGCGATCTCACCGGCTGACCTGGGCCCTGGAACGATCCGGGTCAGCGCCA
>CALGFH010000317.1 GCA_937881255.1 uncultured Actinomycetes bacterium | reverse complement strand
AGGCGGGCGTGGCGGCTGGGTCGAATGTGTGTTCGAGTCCATGAGGGCAACCTATCAAGCCCCCAACCCAGATCAAGCATCAGACGCAGATTGTGGACAGCTTTCTGCAATTGGCCTCTAGAGGGTCTGTCCACCGTGCGGCATGGGTTCCGAACGACCCCAACCCACCGTGCCAGGTGACTACATGGGGCCCGAATCCCGACCCGCGTGCCGGGCGACACACGGGACCCGGGCGACCTAGCGACGCTGGCAGGTTGGGCAGTAGGTGGTACCGCGGCCGCCGAGGGCGACCTTGCGCATGGGGGTGGCGCAGCGGGGGCAGGGGCGGCCGGCCTGGCCGTAGGCGATCAGGAAGTCGGCGTTGCGGCCGGACTCGCCGTTGACCATGCGGTAGTCGCGGAAGGTGGTGCCTTCGCGGTCGATCGCGTCGGCCAGGACCCGGCGGATGGCGCCGTGGAGGGCCAGGGCCCGCCGGGGGCCGACCCGGCGGGAGGCGGGGTGGATGCGCGACTGCCACAGCGCCTCGTCGGCGTAGATGTTGCCGACCCCGGCGACCGGCCGCTGGCTGAGCAGGTAGGGCTTGACCGGGGCCCGGGTGGCGGCCAGGTCGCGGGCGAAGCGGTGCGGGTCGAAGTCGTCCGAGAGCGGCTCGGGGCCGAGCCGGGCCAGGGTGGGCAGTGAGCCGTAGGCGCCGGCCGGGACGACGGCCAGGCCGCCGAACCGGCGCACGTCGCGGAAGACCAGCTCGCGTCCGTCGTCCAGGGTGATCCGGGCCCGGGCGTAGGCGTCGGCCACCCCGAAGTGGAGCACGCCGGTCATGCCCAGGTGCAGCACCAGCTCCAGGTCCTGGTCGAGCGGGCAGAGCAGGAACTTGCCGCGGCGGCCGACCCCCTCCACGGTCCGTCCAAGGAGCAGGCCGGGGGCGTGGAAGCGCCGCTGGGTGTCGGCCCACACGGCCAGCACCCGCCGGCCGGACAGCTCCGGTTCGAGCTGCCGGCGGACCGACTCGACCTCGGGGAGCTCCGGCATAGAGCCCCAGCCTACCGGGGAGGTGGCACAGGAAGGTCGTCGGGGACCGGCACCCCGTCGGGCCAGCAGCCGATGCCGGCCAGGAACCCGGCCAGGCCGGGGGAGAGCGGGTAGCCGGGCAGCTGGTCGAGGGCGACCAGCCGGGCGTCGGCGGCGTCGCCGGCGGCCACGGGCACGGCGCCGTCGGCCAGCTCGGCCCAGAGGTCGACGATCAGGTAGTGGAAGCCCTCGCCGATCCGCTCCACGATCCCGGCGATCTCGCCGACGGCCGCCTCCAGGCCGGTCTCCTCGGCCAGCTCCCGGGTCGCGGCCGCGGCGATGGTCTCGCCCCCCTCGACCCGCCCGCCCGGCAGCGACCAGCGCCCCTTGTGGGGCGGGTTGCCCCGCTCGACCAGCAGCAGCCGCCCGGCGCGGTCCAGGGCGACCAGCCCGACCGCCACCACCGGTCGCGACGGCACCTCGTCCATGCTCCCATGCTCCCACGGCTGGGCGTCGCGGGCGCCCCGACGCTCCGAGCCGGGCGGGTGCGTGGGTTCCGACCGTCCGTGCCAGGCGAAGACGCGCTCCTCGATCCACCGTGCCGAGCAGGCACATGCCCATCAGCCCGGGACCCACCGTGCCAGGCAAGTGCATGGCGCCCATGACCCCGGGCCCGACCCACCGTGCGAGTGAATGGCCCCGACCCACCCGCCGTGCGAGTGCCATGGCCCCGACCCACCGTGCCCGGCGACTGCATGGGCCCCAAACGTGCCCGACCACCGTGCCGGGCGAGTGCACATGCCATGAGCCCCGACCCACCCTGCCAGGCGACCCACAGCCCGACCCTGGGTCCGCGCCGGCGAACCGGGCGGCGCTAGAACGTGGTCGCGCTGGAGAAGGCGAACCGGTCGATGGCCAGGGCGGGGGCGCGGGCGGCGCCGTAGCCGTCTTCGGCGGCCATCTCGGTTTCGGCGCCGACGGCCCGGACCGAGGAGAGGGCGTCAAGGATGGACTGGGTGAAGCGGAGGTTGCGGACCGCCCCGACCACTCGGCCGTCCTCCACCCAGAAGGTGCCGTCGCGGGTCATGCCGGTGATGGTGGTGTCCATCAGGTTGACCAGGTTGGTGTAGTGGAAGCGGGTGACCAGCAGGCCCCGCTCCAGCCCGGCGACCAGGTCGGCCTGGGGGATCTGGCCGGGCAGCATGGCCAGGTGCATGGGCAGGGCGCCCTCGGCCGAGGGGGCGGGGAGGCCGTGGCCGGTGGGCTCGACCCCGTGGCCGGTGGCGGCCCGGAAGTCGTAGACCAGGCTGGCCGCGACGCCCCGGTCGATCAGGGTCACCGGCCGCTTGGGGACGCCCTCGAAGTCGAAGCCGACGCCGATGGTGTCGGCGGCGGTGGCGTCGTCGACGATCGTGACCAGCGGCGAGCAGACCCGCTGGCCGAGCCGGCCGACCAGGAAGCTGCGGCCCTCGTCATAGGCCTTGGCCCCGAAGCCGAGCCAGCCCAGCCACTGGACCAGCACCGAGGCCGCGTTGGGCTCCAGCACCACCGGGTAGGTGCCGGGGGCGAGCTCGCGCGGCTCGCGGCTGTCCACCGCCTTGCGGGCGGCCCGCTCCCCGAGGGCGGCCACGTCCAGGTCGGCCAGGGCGGGCTCGGTCCCCTCGGCCCAGCCGGTGCCCGACCCGGCGTCGGCCAGGATCGAGAAGCTGGCCGCGGTGGTCGCCCCGGCGGCCCGGACCCCGCGGGTGTTGGCCAGGGCGATCTCCAGCTCGCGGGTCTCGCAGGCCCCGGCCGCGGCCACCCCGTCGGGGAGCCGGCGGATCACCCCGGCGACCAGCCCGGCCCGGGTGGCCGGGTCGGCGGCGGCGGTGGCCGGGTCGTGGCGGCCGGCCTCGGGGTAGGCGGCCGGGCCGGGCATGCCCGGATAGCCCGGGTCGGGGGGCATGGTCCTGGCCACCTCGGCGGCCCGGCGGGCCGTGGCCCGCACCGCCCCGGGGTCGGCGCTGTGGACGGTGGCCGTGCCGACCCGGTTGCCGTCCACCACCACCCTGACCCGGACCGAGAGGTCCTCGCGCCAGGCCGACTGGTGGATGCGGCTGGAGGCGAACCGGGTCAGCCCCCCGGCCTGCCGGTAGACCAGGGCCTCGGCGTCGTCGGCGCCGCCGGCCCCGATGGCCGCCTCGGCCACCTCCAGCAGCCGCTCCGGCCCCGACCCCGTCACCGCCCCACCCCGACGTGGACGTTGCGGAAGCGGGCCGGGGCGGCACCGTGGCCGACCCGGGCGTTCTGGAACGGCTGGCCCTTGCCGCAGTTCGGGACGCCCCACACCACCCAGTCCCCGGGGCCGCAGACGGCGTCAAGCGATCCCCAGAACTCGGTCGTGCGGCCGTCGTAGGTGGCGTTGCGGTACAGCCGGCCCAGGCGGCCGCCCTTGATCTCCCAGGCGGCCTCGACCCCGAACTGGAAGTTGACCCGGCGGTCGTCGATCGACCACGACCGGTTGACGCTCAGCAGCAGCCCGTCGGGGGTGTCGGCCACCAGCTCGTCCAGGCTGCCCTGGCCGGGCTCCAGATGGACGTTGGTCATGCGGATCAGGGGCATGCTGCCCCAGCCGTCGGCCCGCATCGCCCCGCCCGACCCGGCGCCGTCGACGGCCGTCTCGCGGCTGGTCAGGAAGCCGGCGACCACGCCCTCGGCGACCAGCGGCGACCGCTGGGCGGCGACCCCCTCGTCGTCGAAGCCGAAGGTGCCGAGCCCGCCCGGGGTGGTCGCGTCGGCCGTGACCGACATGGCCGGCGAGCCGTAGCGGAGCCGGCCCAGGTCGCCGGGGGCGACGAACGAGGTCCCGGCGTAGGCCGCCTCCATGCCCAGGATCCGGTCCAGCTCCAGCGGGTGCCCGACCGACTCGTGGACCTGGAGCGAGAGCTGCTGGCCGTCCAGGATCACCGTGGTCACCCGTTCCGGGAGGGGCGGCGCGGCCAGCAGCTGGACCGCCTCGGCGGCCACCCGGGGGGCGTTGGCGACCAGCTCGGCGGCCTCGACCACCTCCCACCCGCCGGCCTGGTACTGGCCCCGGAACGAGTTCGGCCAGCTGCGCTGCTGGAGGTCGCCGTCGCCGACCGCGACCGCCTCGATCCCGGCCCCGGCCTGGGTCACCGTCTGGTCGAGGCGGGTCCCCTCGCTGGACCAGAGCACCGTCCGCCGCCGCCACAGGTCGACGGTGGCCTTGGCGTGGGCCAGCCCGGCCACCGACCGCTGGGCGTCGCAGGCGGCCAGCAGCAGCTCGACCCGCTCGGCCAGGGGCACGGCGAACGGGTCGCGGGCCACCGGGGTCGACCAGCCGGCCACCGCCGGCTCGGCCGGGGCCAGCCGCACCGGCTCGCCCCCGGCGGCCGCCGAGGCCCGCGCCACCTCGACCGCCCGCCGGGCCAGGTCGCCGGCCCGCCCGGGGTCGACCAGGGCGCTGGCCGCGAACCCCCAGCGCCCGTCCACCAGCACCCTGACCCCGAGCCCGCTGGAGTCCTCGGCCTCCAGGTCGTCGACCCGGTCGTCGGTGACGGTGAGCCCCTCGGTCTCCTCCCGGACCCACCGGACGTCCGCGTAGCCGGCCCCGGCCGCGACCGCCGCCTCGAGGGCGAGCTCGGTCAGCTCCTCGGGCTCCAATGGGCCTCCTTCACATTCCCACCTGACGCGCGATGCTACTAGGAAGCCGGCCCGCGAAGCTCCTCGGCGACCACCGCCAGGTCGGCCACGAAGCCCTTGTAGGCGAGGGTGCGGGCCTCCTCGTCGGGGGCGCGGAGGATGGAGGAGGGGTGGACGGTGGCCAGGACCCGGGGGGCGAGGTCGGAGTCGAGGAACTCGCCCCGCTGGCGGCTGACCCGGAACGAGCTGCCAAGCAGGGCCTGGGCGGCGGTCGCGCCCAGCAGAACCAGGACGCGGGGCTGGACCACCTGGAGCTCGGCCTCGAGCCAGGGGAAGCAGGCGTGGACCTGCTCGGCGTTGGGCTTCTTGTGGATGCGCATCTTGCCCCGGCGCTCGAACTTGAAGTGCTTGACCACGTTGGTCACGTACGCCAGCTCGCGGTCGATGCCGGCCTCGGCGAGGGCCTGGTCGAGCATGCGCCCGGCCGGGCCCACGAAGGGGCGGCCGGCCCGGTCCTCGCCGTCGCCCGGCTGCTCGCCGACCAGCATCACCTCGGAGCTGGCGGCGCCCTCGCCGAACACGGTCTGGGTGGCGTCGCGGTACAGGTCGCAGGCCGTGCACCCGGCCGCGGCCGACCGCAGCTCGCCCAGCTCGGGCTGGTCGGGGATCAGGTCGCGGGCCGCGCTCGGGGGCCGGTGGCGGGCTGGCATGGCAGCAACCTCCCTACCACCCGGCCCGGCCACGGAAACGCCGGGCGTCGAGGCTAGTCGCGCGTGCCCGACCGCTCGCCGGGTCCCGCCGAGGGCGTGGAGTCGCCCACCACCCGCCCCTCCAGACCGGAGGTGATCAGCAGCAGGGCGAGCAGCACGACCGGGAACAACGCGACAACGGCGAGCATCAGCAACGACATCGGGCGAGCAACCTCCTCGTCAGTTCGACGCAGGCAGTCTGCCAGGAATATCGGAGGCCGGACGGCCGACCTCAAGGGCCGTTACAGGATCGGTACGGGAGGAGGGCCCTCCGGGCTGCGCTATCGTCGGGGCATGCCCGGCTTCGACCTGCACACCCACTCGACCTTCTCGGACGGCACCCTCGACCCCGAGCGGGTGGTCGAGCTGGCCGCCAGCCGCGGCCTGACCGGGATCGCCCTGACCGACCACGACAACACCGGCGGGGTCGAGCGGGCCCGGGCCGCGGCCACCGGCACCGGCCTGACCGTCCTGCTCGGCTGCGAGCTGTCGGCCGAGCACGACGACAACCCGGTCCACGTCCTGGCCTACGGCTTCGACCCGGACGAGCCGGTGTTCGCGGCCAAGCGGGCCTGGATCTTCGAGGGCCGGGTCAGCAGGACCCGCCGGATGGTGGAGCGGCTGCGCGAGCTGGGGGCCCCGGTCGAGCTCGACCGGGTCAGGGAGCTGGCCGGCGACGGCGCCCTCGGGCGGCCGCACGTGGCCAGGGCGATGGTCGAGGCGGGCGTCGTCGACACGGTGGCCGACGCCTTCAGCCAGGACTGGATCGGCACCGGCGGCCGCGCGTACGTGTCCAAGGACGCCGTGACCCCGGTGGAGGCGGTCGAGCTGATCCACGGTGCCGGCGGGGTGGCGGTGCTGGCCCACCCCTCGGTCCACGCCGGGGCCGCGCCCGTCCCCGAGCCGGTGATCCGGGCCATGGCCGTCGCCGGCCTGGACGGCCTCGAGGTCGACCACCCGGACCAGCCGCCGCCCGACCGCGCCCGCTGGCGGTCCCTGGCCGCCGAGCTGGGCCTGGAGACGACCGGCGCCTCCGACTGCCACGGTGCCCTCTACGGCTACCGCCTGGGCAGCGAGCGCACCCCCGACGCGGAAGTCGAGCGCCTGCTCGCCCGCGCCTAGCCAGGTTCCGGTTTCCGGCCGGGACAGGCGGTCAACCCACCAGACGGTTGAACGATCCACGCCGCGGAACTTTCCGGGCATCGTCGTGTCCCACAGATATCCAGTTTCCCTCCCGCAGGAGGTCTCCCTGTCATGCCCCTCGCCGTCGACTACCAGGCCGGGATCGAGAACGCCTGGTCGAACGTTGCCACCTTCGTCCCCAAGCTGCTGGCCGCCCTGGTCATCCTGCTCGTCGGCTACATCGTGGCCAAGGCCATCGCCGGCATCTTGAACAAGGTCCTGGAGCGGGTCGGCTTCGACCGGGTGGTGGAGCGCGGCGGTGTCCGCCAGGTACTGGCCCGCAGCAAGTACGACCCCTCCGACATCCTGGCCAAGCTGGTCTTCTGGACGATCATGCTGCTGGTGCTCCAGCTGGCCTTCGGGGTGTTCGGCGCCAACCCGGTCTCCGACCTGCTCCGTGGCCTGATCGCCTACCTGCCCAACATCTTCGTGGCCATCTTGATCCTGGTGATCGCGGCCGCCATCGCCAGGGCCGTCACCGACCTGCTCTCCAACCTGCTGTCGTCGGTTCAGGGCGGGCAGGTGCTGGCCAAGGGGGCCGGCATCGCCATCCTGGTGTTCGCCGTCTTCGCGGCCCTGGACCAGCTCCAGATCGCCCCCCGGATCGTCACCGGCCTCTGGTACGCGC
>CALGFH010000316.1 GCA_937881255.1 uncultured Actinomycetes bacterium | reverse complement strand
GCTAGAGGATCTCGGCCAGCTGGCGGTCGAGGGAGGCCTGGGTGAGCTCGCCGAGCTGGTGGGAGGCGAGGGTGCCGTCGGCGCGGATGAACCAGGTGTGGGGGAGGCCGATGGCCCCCCAGGCGGTGGCGGTGGTGGTGTTGGGGTCCAGGGCGATGGGCCAGGAGGCCCCGTTGCGGCGGACGAAGGGGCGGGCCGCGGCCGGGGTGTCGCCGGAGAGGACGCCGACCACGGCCAGGCGGTCTGGGCGGTGGGTGGCGGCGGCCTGGCGCAGGAGGGGGAACTCGCGGACGCAGGGGTCGCACCAGGTGGCCCAGAAGTTGACCACCACCGGGCGGCCGCGCAGGGCGGCCAGGTCGACCTGGCCGCCGTCCAGGCCCGGGAGGCGCAGGGCCGGGGCCGGGGTCCCGGGAGGGTAGGACCGGGCGGCCAGCGGGGCCGAGGACGGCGGGGTCAGGGGCTCCAGCCGGGTCGCGGGCTGGCGGCGGTCGAGCAGGGCCGCCCCCGCCGGCAGGACCACCGCCACCACCACCAGCACGACCAGGATGACCAGCCGCCCCGAGCGGACCCGGCCCCTGGGCCGGGGCGACGGCGGCGGAGGCGGAGGGAACTGGCCGGGCGGCGCGGGAGCGGCCATAGGCCTGCCTACAGGTAGTCCCGGTGATAGGTGATGCCCGCCGGGCCGACCTCCAGGACGGTGGCGCCGGGCTGGTCGGTGATGCGGCGGTTGCCGTGGCGGAACGACCAGGTCCACTCGACGATGGCGCTGTCGCCGTCGACGCCCATGCGCTGGACGTCGACCTTGAGGTTGCGGTGGCCCTTGAGGAGGTCGTTGAGGTAGCCCCGGATGGCCTCGCGACCCTCGTGGGGCGGGTTGGCCGGCTCGTAGTAGACGGCGTCGGGGGCGTAGGCGGCCGCCGCCCAGTCGGCGTCGCCGACCTCCAGGGCCTCGCGGAGCTGCTCGAAGTAGTTGGCCGGGCCGACCGGGCTGGTGTCGACCTCGGGCACCTCGGGGTGGACGGCGATGCCGTGCTCCTCGCCGGTCGGGCCGCCGTGGGGGGCCAGGCGGGCCCGCTGGTCGACGGCCACATTGCGGTACCAGATGACCGTGGCCCCCAGGAACATGGCCAGCCCCAGCCCGATGCCCCAGGGGCCGAGGGCGGCGATCTGCTTGCGCAGGATGAACCCGCCGAGCAGGAAGGTGGCGGCCAGCGAGTAGACCACCGGCGCCCAGGTGGGGGCCATGTGGTGGATGTTGCCGCGCTCGTCGGCGGCCCCCCGCTCGGGGTCGGCCGACCCGGCCAGCCCGGTGTCGGGGACGGGCACCCGGCGCCGGTTGGCCGGGCTGGCCGTCCAGAGCATGATGCCGATGTACAGGCAGGCCCCGAAGAACGCCCCCAGCAGCCCGACCCCGGCCAGCTCGGGGTTGTCGTTGGTCAGGTAGTAGATGGCCCCGGCGATCAGCCCGAACAGCCCCATGGCCATGAACAGCCGGCTGGCGATGATCACCGGTCAATTCCCCCCTGGGTCGAAGGCGCGGTCATCGAAGCAGGTAGATGGTGCTGAACAGGCCCAGCCAGACCACGTCGACGAAGTGCCAGTAGTAGGAGGCCATCTCGACGGTGTCGTGGTAGCGGGCGGTGAACTGCCCGGAGCGGGCCCGCAGGAGCACGATCAGGATGAACGCGGCCCCGCCGGCCACGTGGGCGCCGTGGAAGCCGGTCAGGGTGTAGAAGGTCGAGCCGAACACGCCGCTGGACAGCGTCAGGCCCTCCTCGATCAGGTTGGCGTACTCCAACGCCTGCATGCACAGGAAGATCGCGCCCAGGAGCAGGCTGACGGCCAGCCACAGGACCAGCCGGCGCTGGTTGTTCTTGCGGATCGCCCACACCCCGAACTGCATGGTCACGCTGGAGGCGACCAGGATGGTGGTCAGGATGGCCGCATAGGGGGCCGACAGGTGGGGGGTGTCCGGCGGCGGCCACTCGGTGGCGGCGCTGCGGATGGTGAAGTAGGCCCCGAACAGGCCGCCGAAGAACATGACCTCGGAGGCGATGAACAGGACCATGCCCAGCAGCGAGGAGCTGATGCCGCCCGGCTTGTGGTGCTCTTCCGCGGGCCGCTCGTCGAGGGCGGCGGTGTCTGCGACGGCCATCAGCGGGCTCCTGTGGTGGTGGCGTCGGGATGGACGGTGAGCTCGTCGGCGTGGCGCAGGTCGAACAGCGGCCGCTCGGAGTGGATCTCGGGCAGGCTGTCGAAGTTGTGCACCGGCGGCGGGGAGGTGGTGTACCACTCCAGGGTGTTGCCCTCCCACGGGTCCTCGGGGTCCTTCTCCTTGCGGCGCATGGTCATGACCACGTTGGCCAGGAAGGGCGCCGTGGACAGGGCGATGATCAGGGCCCCGATGGTCTGGAGCTGGTTGAGGCCGACCCAGTCGGGCAGGGCCGGGTAGTCCTGGATGCGCCGGGGCATGCCCAGCAGCCCCAGGATGTGCATGGAGAAGAAGGTCAGGTTGAAGCCGATGAACTGCAGCCAGAAGTGGAGCTTGCCCAGACCCTCGTTGAGCTTCTTGCCGCTGAACTTCGGGAACCAGTAGTAGAAGCCGGCGTAGACGGCGAACACGCTGCCGCCGAACAGCACGTAGTGGATGTGGGCGACCACCCAGTAGGTCTCGGTGAGGGCGAAGTCGACCGGCGGCGAGGCCAGGAACACCCCGTCGATGCCGCCGATCAGGAACATGGTCAGGAACCCGATGGCGAACAGCATCGCCGTCGAGAAGGTGATCTGGCCCTTGAACAGGGTGGCGATCCAGTTGAAGAACTTGACCCCGGTGGGCACCGCGATCAGGAAGGTCATGATGGAGAAGAACGGCAGCAGCACCTGGCCGGTGGCGAACATGTGGTGGGCCCAGACGCTGAAGCCGAGGGCGCCGATGCCGGCGGTGGCGAACACGAACGCCTTGTAGCCGAACAGCGGCTTGCGCGAGAACACCGGCAGCACGTCGGAGATGATCCCCATGCCGGGCAGCACCATCACGTACACCGCCGGGTGGGAGTAGAACCAGAACACGTTCTGCCACAGCACCGAGATGCCGCCGTTGGCCGGGTTGAAGAACGACCCGCCGATGTTGCGGTCGATCAGCAGCATCACCAGGGCGCTGGTGAACACCGGGGTGGCCAGCAGGACCAGCAGCGAGGTGACCAGCACCGTCCAGGTGAACAGGGGCATCCGGAACATCGTCATGCCCGGGGCCCGCATGTTGAAGATGGTGGTGATGAAGTTGACCGCGCCAAGGATCGAGGCCGTCCCGACCAGCAGCAGGGACACGACCCACAGGTCGGTGCCGATCGAGTTGCCCTGGGCCCCCACCCCCTCGGACAGGGGCGTGTACTGGGTCCAGCCGGCGTCGGCCGGCCCGCCGAGGGCGTAGCTGGAGAACAGCACGATCCCGGCCAGGGGCAGCATCCAGAACGACAG
>CALGFH010000315.1 GCA_937881255.1 uncultured Actinomycetes bacterium | reverse complement strand
ACACCTTGGCCGTGCCCCGGAAGACGAGGTTGTCGTTGCCGGGGATCTTCACCACCGAGCCGGCGGGGGCGAGGCTGCCCCGGAGCACGGCCAGGCCGCCCTCGCGGGCGATCGGCGCGGCCACCCGGCGGACCACCTCGCCGTCCGGCTCGCCGGCGCCTTCCAGGTTCTCGGCCATGGTCCTGCCGGTGACGGTGAGGACGTCGCCGTCCAGCAGCCCGGCCTCCAGCAGCTCGCGCAGCACCACCGGGATGCCCCCGACCCGGTCGACGTCGGCCATGACGAAGCGGCCGCCGGGCCGCATGTCGACGATGTGGGGCACGCGCCGGCTGACGGCGTCGAAGTCGTCCATGGTCAGCTCGACCCCGGCCTCGTTCGCGATGGCCAGCAGGTGGAGCACGGCGTTGGTCGAGCCGGCGGTGGCCATGACCACCGCGGCCGCGTTGAGGAAGGCGGCCCTGGTCATGATCTGGCGCGGCCGGATGTCGAGGCGCAGCAGGTTGACCACGGCCTCGCCGGTCCGGCGGGCCGCCTCGGCCCGGCGCTCGGACACCGCCGGTGGGGTGGCCGAGCCGGGCAGGGCCATGCCGATGGCCTCGGACACCGCGGCCATGGTGTTGGCCGTGTACATGCCGGCGCACGACCCGGCGGTCGGGCAGGCCACCCGCTCCAGCTCGTCCAGGTCCTCCTCGGACATCGTCCCGGCGGCCACGGCCCCGACGGCCTCGTACATGTCCTGGACGGTCACGTCGCGGCCGCGGAAGTGGCCGGGCAGGATGGTGCCGCCGTAGACGAACACCGCCGGCAGGTCCAGGCGGGCGCAGGCCATCAGCATCCCCGGCAGCGACTTGTCGCAGCCGGCGATGGCGACCAGGCCGTCGAGCCGCTCGGCGTGCATCACCAGCTCCACCGAGTCGGCGATCACCTCCCGGCTGACCAGCGAGGCCCGCATGCCCTCGTGCCCCATGGCGATGGCGTCGGACACGGTGATGGTGTTGAAGGTGAGCGGCACCGCCCCGGCCAGCCGCACCCCGTCCTTGGCGTTCACGGCCAGCCGGTCGAGGTGGATGTTGCAGGGGGTGACCTCGTTCCAGGACGACGCCACCCCGACCTGGGGCCGCTCGAAGTCGTCGTCGGTGAAGCCGACGGCCCGCAGCATCGACCGGGCCGGGGCCCGGTCCCGCCCGGCGGTGACCTCGGTGGAACGGGGACGGCCGGGGACGCTGGTCGTGGTCATGGGTGGCTCCTAGCTGCTCTGGCCGCCGGCCTCGCGGCGGGCGGCGGCGACCACCGTGTCGATGAACGGCACCTTGCCGGCCCGATAGGCGTCGACCTCGGTGGAACGGGGACGCCCGGGGGTCTTGGCATCTGATGTGGTGGTCATCTCTCGCTCCTAGCTGCGCTGGGCGCCGGCCTCGCGGCGGGCGGCGGCGACCACGGTGTCGATGAACGGCACCTTGCCGGCCCGGTAGGCGTCACGGTCGAGGCGGAAGCGGCTGGCCAGGCCGCGCTTGAGCTTGCCGTACTCCTCGGCCGCCTGGGGATGGCTGCGCAGCCAGTCCCGGAACAGCAGGTGCTCCTCGAAGTAGTCGCCCGACACCGGGACCATGTGGACGTGGTGGGTCTCGGGCGTGCCCAGCCGGAAGTAGCGGCGGTCGGGGAGCTGGCTCTCGAACTCGGGCACGTACTCGTAGCCGAGGTTGATCAGGCCGGCCACGGCCGGGCCGGCCCGCTCGATGTCCTCCACCCCGACCATCAGGTCGATCACCGGCTTGGCCGGCAGGCCGGGCACGGCCGTGCCGCCGACGTGCTCGATGGCCAGGGCCGCCTCCCCGATGGCGGCGGCGATGCGGTCGCGCTCGTCGGCGTAGCGGCGCGGCCAGTCCGGGTCGTAGTCGACCACCTCGACCGGCTGGGTGCCGCGGGTGGCCACGGTCAACCCGCCCGCCTGGCCACGTTGCCCTCGGCGTCCAGGCGCGGGAACAGGGCCCCGACCCGCTCCACCCTGGCCCCCCGGGGCAGCCCGCCCCAGGCCAGGTCGCCGGGCAGCCGGGCCTCGGCCAGCTCCCCCCGGGCGCCGATGGCCGACCACAGGGCCGGCGCCGTCCTGGTCAGCCAGGGGGCGGTGAGCAGGGCCGCCACCCGCAACGCCTCGGCCCCGGTGTACAGGGTGGTGTCGAGGGCCAGGTCCTCGCCGGCCTTGGCCAGGTCCCAGGGCCTGCGCTCCGACAGGTAGGCGTTGGCGGCGCCGACGAACCGCCAGATGGCGGCCAGGGCCCGCTCGTAGGCGACCTCCTCGAGGGCGGCGGCGGCCTCGGCGTAGGCCCGCCCGGCGGCCTCCTGGACGGCCACCTCGGCGTCGGTGGCCGGCCCGGGCCCGGGCAGGACCCCGTCGCGGTAGCGCTCGACCATGGCCGTGACCCGGCTGGCCAGGTTGCCGAGCCCGTTGGCCAGGTCGGCGTTGTAGCGCTCGACCAGCGCCTCCCAGGAGAAGTTGCCGTCCTGGCCGAAGGCGACCTCGCGCTGGAAGAAGTAGCGGACGGCGTCGCTGCCGAACGGCTCCACCAGGTCGTGGGGGGCGATGCCGGTGAGCTTGGTCTTGCTCATCTTCTCGCCCCCGACCAGCAGCCAGCCGTGGGCCTGGACGGTCCGGGGCAGGGGCAGCCCGGCCGCGAGCAGGATGGCCGGCCAGGTGACGGCGTGGAAGCGGAGGATGTCCTTGCCCACGAAGTGGTAGTCGGCCGGCCACACCCTGGCGAACCGCTCCATGTCGGCGTCCCAGCCGGCCGCGGTCAGGTAGTTCTGCAGGGCGTCGACCCAGACGTACATGACGTGCCTGGGGTCCCAGGGGATCGGCACCCCCCAGGTGAAGCTGGAGCGCGAGATCGAGAGGTCCTGGAGCCCCTGCTCGACGAAGGAGACGACCTCGCGCCGCCGGGTGTCGGGGCGGACGAACTCGGGGTGGTCGCGGTAGTGCTCCAGCAGCCGGTCGGCGTACTTGGAGATGCGGAAGAAGTAGTTCTCCTCCCGGACCGTCTCCACCGGCCGGCCGTGGATCGGGCAGAGGCCGTCGACCAGCTCCTCGGGGCTGTAGAACTGCTCGCAGGCCACGCAGTACAGGCCCTCGTAGCTGTCCAGGTAGACGTCGCCCTGGTCGTACAGCTGCTGCCACAGGTGCTGCACGGGCAGCACGTGGCGCTCCTCGGTGGTGCGGATGAAGTCGTCGTAGGTGATGTCGAGCTCGGCCCAGGTGGCCTTCCAGCGCTCCACGATCTGGTCGGTCCAGGCCTGCGGGTCCAGCCCGCCCGCCTCGGCCGCCCTGGCCACCTTCTGGCCGTGCTCGTCGGTGCCGGTGAGGAACAGCACCCGGTCCCCGTGGGCACGACGCCAACGCGCCAGCACGTCGGCCGCGATGGTGGTGTACGCGTGGCCGATGTGCGGCAGGTCGTTGATGTAGTAGATCGGGGTGGTGAGGTAGAAGGTGTCCTTCTCGGTCACCGTGCGACGTGCCTTTCCGGGGGGGCAGGGCGAGACGTCAGGCTAGCATCATCCCGGCTCGCCCCGGGCGTCGAGCACGGCCTGGTAGACGCTGCGCCGGGCCGTGCCGGTGGCCTCGGCCACGGCCGTGACCGCGTCCCGGGTGCTGGTCCCGCCCTCGACCAGGGTGGCCACCTCGGCGGCCAGCTCGGCCGGGCTGGCCTTGGCGGCGCCGCCGGCCGGCGCCCCGGCCACGACCAGGGTCAGCTCGCCCCGCGGGCCCTGGCCGGCCAGCCGCTCGCGGACCTGGCCGAGGGGGCCCCGCAGCACCTGCTCGTGCAGCTTGGTCAGCTCACGGACGGCCGCCCCGGCCCGTTCCGGCCCGAAGGCCGCCACCATCGCGTCCAGGGTGGCCAGGACCCGGTGCGGGGCCTCGAAGAACACCATCGTCCGGGGCTCGGTGGCCAGCTCGGCCAGGCGCCGGTCGCGCTGGCCGGGCCGGCGGGGCAGGAACCCCTCGAAGCAGAACCGGTCGGTGGGCAGCCCGCTGACCACCAGGGCGGCCAGGGCGGCGCTGGGGCCGGGGACGACCTCGACGGCCACCCCCCGCTCCAGGCAGGCCGCGACCAGGTGGTAGCCGGGATCGGAGACGGCCGGCATGCCGGCGTCGGAGACCAGGGCCAGCCGCAGCCCGGTGGCCACCCGCTCGGCCAGCTCCTGGGCCCGCTCCCGCTCGCCGACCTCGTGGTAGCTGGTCATGCGGGTGGTCACGCCCAGGTGGGCGAGCAGCTTGCGGGTCTGGCGGGTGTCCTCGCAGGCGACCAGGTCGGCCTCGGACAGCGCCCTGGCCAGCCGGGGCGAGGCGTCCTCGAGGTTCCCGATCGGGGTCGCGCAGACGATCAGCTTGCCTTCCTTCATACCAGGAAGGCTACTTGACGATCTGGTCGTACGCCGCCTGCCACTTCTGCAGCTTCTGGCCGGTCAGGGTGAGGATCGACAGCTTGGTCGAGGCCGGCGGGTAGATCGACGGGTCGGCCGTCTGGTCGGTCGGCAGCAGCGGCTTGGCCAGCGACACCGGGGTGCCGTAGCTGACGTACTTGGAGATGCGGGCCTGCACCTTGGGATGGAGCACGTAGTTCATGAAGCGGGCGGCGTTGGCGGGATGGGGGGCGCCCTTGGGGATGGCCATGACGTCGACGAAGCGCAGCGACCCTTCCTTGGGGATGGCGTAGCTGACGTCCTGGTTCTGGTCCTGGGCCTGGAACACGTCGCCGCTCCAGCCCTGGGCGGCCCAGGTCTCGTTGGCGGCCAGCTCGTCGATGTAGGTGTCGGTGGTGAACCCCTTCAGCTTCGGCCTGGCCGCCCGGACCAGCTTGACGACCTCGGCCAGGTCGGCGTCCTCGATGGAGTTGGGGTTCTTGCCGAGGTAGATGAGCGCGCAGCCGATCAGGTCGGTGACCTCGCGTAGCAGGGTCACCCGGCCCTCGGCGGCCGCGTCGGGCTCGAACACCGACGCCCAGGAGTCGAGCTTGCCCCCGGGCACCTTGGCCCGGTTGAAGCCGATGCCGGTCGTGCCCCACTGCCAGGGGACGGTGTAGCGGTTCCCCTGGTCGTAGTCGGTCTCGACGAACTCCCGGTCGAGGTTGGTCAGGTTGGGGATCAGGTCCTGGCGCAGCGGCTCGATCAGGTCGAGCTTCAGGTAGGTGGGGATGAAGTTGTTGGTCGGGACGATGATGTCGTAGCTGGTGGGGCCGGCCCGCATCCGGGCCAGGAGGTCCTCGTTGGAGGAGAAGACGTCGTAGTTGACCCGGATGTTGGCCTGGGCCTGGAACAGCGGGATGGTGCGGTCGTCGATGTAGTCCGACCAGTTGTAGATGTTGAGCAGCCGCTCGTTGCGCCGGTTGCCGGCGATCGGCTGGCCGTCGGCGGCCGCGACGGCGCCCGGCGGGTCGCCGTCGCCCAGCCCGGCCACCGTGCCGCCGGCGTACCCGGCCACCCCGGCCGCGGCCAGCAGCCCGGCCACCTGCAGGAAGCTCCGCCGCCGGACCCGGGGGTCGGGCCGCCCCACGAGCATGTTCAGCTCAGGGTCTTCCTTGCCGGCTCGTGCCATCTCTCAGATCTCCTCTATCCCAGGCGAACGACGACCTCGTCGACCAGCAGGGCGTCACCGGCCGGGACGCCGTCGGCGACGACCTCCAGCCGCAGCGGGCCGGCGCCGACCACGGTGTGGCTGACGATGACCCGCCGCCACTCCAGGCCGGGCAGGGTGGCCGCGGTCTTCTTGGAGACCTCCTTGCCGCCGGCCCCGACCAGGCGGACGGCGACCTGCTGGCCGGAGGCGCTGGAGCGCACCCAGGCCGAGGCGACATACCGCTGGCCCCGCTCGGCCGTGGCCACGACCTCGGGCAGGGCCAGGCCGACCTGCCCCGGCTCGGGCCCGCGGGCCCGCACCGAGGCGCTCGACCCCGAGGTCCGCCCCTGCGGCTCCCGGCTGGCGTCGGCCGCGCCCAGCACCTGCCAGCCGTTCAGGTCCTGCTCGAAGCTCCAGTTGCCGACCAGGTTGCCGAACGACCCCGGCCCGGGCGGCCGTGAGGTGGGGCCGCCCTGGGTGGTGACCGCCCCGGCGGCCGACGACTGCTCGGGCGCCTCCTTGGCCGAGCTGATCAGCCAGGTGGCCAGCGCCCCGGCGACGACCACGGCGGCGCCGACGATCCCGATGACGGCCCCGGCCGGGCCGCCGACCGACCCCCGCGGCGCCTCGTGACGGCCGCGTGGCCGGTCCGGCTCCTCGGGCACCGGCAGGGCGCGCTGGTCCATGGTGTCGTCCTCCCCGAACGCCCATCCTCGCCTGAGCGGTCGGTCCAGGCACACCAGCAAAGCTA
>CALGFH010000314.1 GCA_937881255.1 uncultured Actinomycetes bacterium | reverse complement strand
GAGGCCCGCCACCCCCGCCCGTGCACCCCCCGCATCAGGGCGTCGTCGGCGTTCCCCGCCTGGACCCGCAGGCTGACCATGCCCCCGGCCGCCCGGACCGGGTGGGTGACGACCCGCCGCCCGTTGACGATCCGGTACCCGGCCCGGACCACCCGCAGCCCGAGGTCGGCGTCCTCCCGGTAGGCCCGCGGGAACCGCTCGTCGAACCCCCCGACCTCCTGGAGCACCGAGCGGCGGTAAGCCATGTCGGCGGTGGCCCAGCGAGCCGTCTCCAGCCCCCGGACGTTCCGTTCCCAGTCGGTCGGCCGCCGCCAGGGCGGCAGCGGCACCCGGACCCGCCCCTGGCTGGCCGCGACCTCCGCCCCCAGCCCCTCCAGGTCCCGGGCCAGGTCGGCCAGCCACGAGGGCCCAGGGACCACGTCGTCGTCCAGGAACGCGACCCACTCGGCCGTGGCCCGCCGCCAGCCCAGGTTCCGCGCCGCCGCCGGCCCGGCCCCCCGTCCGGCGATCACCTCGACCCCGCTGACGGGCAGCGCCCGGGACCGGTCCCGCCGGTCGTCGACCACCAGGACCCGCCCCGGCGAGGGGCCGTCCGCGGCGGCCAGGGCCTCCAGGAGCAGCCGGAGGCTGTCCCGCCCGACCGTGGGGACGACGACGTCGAAGGTCATGGCCTGGTGAAGGCGGCTCGCCGGATCAGGAACGGGCCCAGGGCGAGGACGTCGACGGGCGCAGAGCCGAAGCACTCGAGCGCGTCCCGCGGGTCGTCGACCATCGGCCGCCCGGCGGTGTTGAGGCTGGTGTTGACCACCACCGGCACCCCGGTGCGGCGCTCGACCGCCTCCAGCAGGGCGGCGACCAGCGGCTCCTCGTTCCGGTCGACGGTCTGGATGCGGGCGCTGCCGTCGACGTGGACCACGGCCGGGATGCGCTCCCGCCAGGCCGGCCGGACCCGGTGGGTGAACAGCATGTAGGGGCTGGGCATGGGCCCTTCGAAGATGTCGCCGGCCCGCTCGGCCAGGACCATCGGGGCCACCGGCCGGAACTGCTCGCGTCCCTTGACGTCGTTGAGCCGCTCCAGGTTGGCCGCTCTGGTGGCGTTGGCCAGCAGGCTGCGGTGCCCGAGGGCGCGCGGCCCGTACTCGCTGCGGCCCTGGAACCAGGCGACCACCCCGTCGGCGGCGATCACCTCGGCGACCGCGCCGGCCAGGTCGGGCGGGCGCTCGTAGGCGACCCGGGCCGTGGCCAGCCAGGCGGCCAGCTCGTCCTCGGTCCAGCCGCGCCCGAGGGCGGCGGTGGGCATGGGCGCGACCCGGTCGCCGAGGGCGTGGGCGACGTGCATGGCGGCACCGAGGGCGGTGCCGGCGTCGCCGGCGGCCGGCTGCACCCAGATGCGCTCGAACGGCCCCTGCTCGGCCAGGACCGAGTTGGCCACGCAGTTGAGCGCGACCCCGCCGGCCATGGTCAGGTCGCGGTCGCCGGTCTGGGCGTGCAGCCAGCGGACCAGCTCGAGCAGGACCTCCTGGAGGCGGAGCTGGACGCTGGCGGCCAGGTCGGCGTGCTCGCCGGTCCACTCCTCGTCCTTGCCGCGCCGCTTGGCCAGGGTGTTCAGCTCGATCGGGGCCACGGTGAAGCCGCCGTCGCCGGTCACCCTGACCGCCTCGCGCAGCTCGCGGAGGTAGGCCGGCTTCCCGTAGGCGGCCAGGGCCATCACCTTGTACTCGTCCGAGGAGCGCCGGAACCCGAGGTGGTCGGTGACCTCCTCGTACAGCAGGCCGAGGGAGTGGGGCAGCCGCTGGGCGGCCAGGATCTCCAGGTCGCCGTCGACCGAGCGGCCGGCCAGGTGGGAGGCGGCCTCGCCGCGCCCGTCCAGGACCAGCACGCTCGAGCTGCGGTAGGGGGCGGCCAGGTGGGCCGAGGCGGCGTGGGCGACGTGGTGGGGGACGTAGCGGACACAGGCCGGGTCGAGGCCGGGCAGGGCGGTGCGCAGGAACAGCGGGGCCCGCTCGGCGTACAGGGTGCGCAGGCCCTCCCAGGCGTCGGCGGTCACGTCGGGCCCGGCCGGCGGGGCCAGGGCCGGGTCGTAGGAGTAGGCGACGGCGTCCAGGTCGTCGGGGGCGAGGCCGGCCTCGGCCAGGCACCAGGCTGCCGACTGCTCGGGCAGCTCCCAGGTGGTGAACGGCACCGGCAGCTTGCCGTGCTTGCGCCGGGTGAACCGTTCCTCCTCGGCGGCGGCCACCACCTGGCCGTCGACCACCAGGGCGGCCGCCGGGTCGTGGAAGACAGCGTTCACACCGAGGACACGCATCTTGTGATCCTTTGCACAATCGGTCAGGCAGGTGTCCCTCGGGGACCCTGCTTGCTCTGCCGCTTCTGTATGGGGAGGGTGGTGTAACCCAGGCGCGCAGAACCAAACAACCTTCGTGGAATTTGTTGCTCCCGACGTAGGCCCGATCGTCATCCTGCTGACGGTGCGTAGCTGGACGACCACTTACAATGTGGGGATGCCGGCCCGACCCGATCCTGCGTACCTGTCCGCATGGCGCCTGCTGCTGGAGGCGCACGCCACGGTCACCGAGCTGCTCGAGCACGAGCTGGTGGCCGAGCGCGGCCTGCCCCTGAGCCGCTACGACGTGCTCCTCAACCTGGCCGAGGCGCCCGACGGCCGGCTGCGCATGCAGGAGCTGTCGGCCTCGGTGCTGCTGTCCAAGAGCGGGCTGTCGCGGCTGGTCGACCGGATGGTCGAGGCCGGCCTGGTCCGCCGCGAGCGCTGCCAGGACGACCGCCGCGGCTGGTTCGCCGTCCTCACCGACCAGGGCCGCGGCGCCCTCCGCCGCGCCGCCCCGGTCCATCTGCGCGGCATCCAGGAGCACTTCACCGGCCACCTCGAGCCCGAGGAGGTCCAGGCCATGACCGCCGCCCTGACCAGGGTGGTGGCCGCCGCCAGGGCCAGCGCCGGTCCGCAACCGGCCGGGGACCTGGAGCCGTCCGAGGACCTGGCCAGCGCCGGACCGGCCGCCGGGGCCGGTTGACGGCCCAGCCCAGGGCTGTGGACAGCTGGAGAACCACCGCCCGCCGGTGGGCTACGCTAGCCCCCGGGGGGGCTCGCGGCGGGCACGCAGCGGGGGGAACGTGAGGAAGGCGGCGCGGGGGTCGTCGGAGGCCGAGCGGGGGCGGGCGGTGCTGTCGCTCGGGATCCTCGCCTTCCGGTGGGTGAGCCTGGGCTGGATGGTGATCCTGGCCCTGACCGCCGGGGAGCTGCGCCGGCCCGCCCTGGCCGTGGCCACGATCGCCGGGCTGGCCGCCTGGACCGGCTGGCTGACGGTGGCCCGGCCCCGCCCGACCTGGCCGGTGCTGGCCTGCGACCTGGCCCTGGCCGTCGGCCTCAACCTGGTCGCCGGCCTGGTCATGCCGGCCGGCACCGTCGGCGAGCGGCCGTTCTTCGCCGCCGGCTACCCGGTGGCGGCCGCCGTGACCTGGGGCGCGGCCAGGGGCGTGGGCGGTGGGGTGGCCGCCGGCCTGGTGCTGGGGGCCTCCCTGGTCGCCGGCCAGCTGGCCAACGGCATCGACCTGGCCTCCTCGGAGCCGGCGGTCCTGCTCGACCTGGCCGGCGGGACGCTGAACTTCGTGCTCGCCGGCGGGGCCGTCGGCCTGGTCGCGCGCCTGCTGGAGCGCTCGGCGGGCCAGCTCCGGCAGGCCACCGAGGAGACCATCCGGGCCCGCGAGCGGGCGGCCCGGCTGGCCGAGCGCGAGTCGCTGGGCCGCCAGATCCACGACTCGGTGCTCCAGGCCCTGGCCCTGGTCCACAAGCGGGGCCGGGAGCTGGCCGCCGGCGGCCCGGTCCCGCCCGACCAGGTGGCCGGGCTGGCCGAGATGGCCGCCGGCCAGGAGCGGGCCCTGCGCTCGCTGATCCTGCGCGACCCCGCCGACGACGGGACGCCTGCCGGCGCCGCCTCGTTGCGGGCCGCGCTGGAGGGGCTGGCCGGCGCCGAGCGGTCGCTGCCGGTGACGGCCGGGGCCACCGGCGCCCTCTGGCTGCCGGCCCGGCACGTCGAGGAGCTGGTCGCGGCCGTCCGCCAGGCCCTCGACAACGTGGTCGAGCACGCCGGCGCCACCCGGGTGGCCCTGTTCGCCGAGGAGGACGCCGGGGTGGTCGTGCTGACCGTCCGCGACGACGGCCGCGGCTTCCGCTACGACGAGCGTCAGCTGCTCGCCCAGGGCAAGATCGGCCTGGCCAAGAGCATCAAGGGCCGGGTCGAGCAGCTCGGCGGCACCATGGCCGTGACCAGCCGGCCGGGAGCCGGCACCGAGGTCGAGCTGCGGGTCCCCATCAGGGAGGACGAGCGTGACCGCTGAGCGCGAGAGGGTCAGGCCGGAGGGGTCCGGGGAACCCCGAAGGGTGCCCCGGTGAATCAGGTGAAGGGACCAGCGTGAGCGGCGACGAGAAGGTCAGGGTGATGGTGGTCGACGACCACCCGGTCTGGCGGGACGGGGTCAGGGCCGACCTGGAGGCGTCGGGGCGGGTCGAGGTGGTGGCCGAGGCCGCCGACGGCGGCGACGCCATCGAGCGGGCCCGCGAGGCCATGCCCGAGCTGGTCCTGATGGACCTGAACCTGCCGACGGTCCCCGGGGTTGAGGCGATCCGGCGGATCGTGGAGGAGTCGCCGCACGTCAAGGTGCTGGTCCTGTCGGCCTCGGCCGAGGAGGCCGACGTGCTCGAGGCGGTCAAGGTCGGGGCCAGCGGCTACCTGCTCAAGAGCGCCACCGCCGCCGAGCTGGTGGACGCGGTGGTCAGGGTGCGGGCCGGCGAGCCGACCTTCTCGCCGTCGCTGGCCGCCCTGGTCCTGGGCGAGTTCCGGCGCATGAGCGGGACCACCGAGCCCGGCCTGACCGCCCGCGAGACCGAGGTCCTGCGCCTGGTGGCCAAGGGCTACACCTACAAGGAGATCGCCGACCAGCTGTTCCTCAGCACCAAGACGGTCCAGAACCACGTCCAGAACATCCTGACCAAGCTCCAGCTGTCCCGGCGCTACGAGCTGATGCGCTACGCCATCCGCCGGGGCCTCGACCGCTCCTGAGCGACGGGTGCTGGTAGCGTCTCCCGGACCGAAGCGACGACGCGGGAGGAACCGGAGACCCATGGACAAGGCCACGGCCAGCAGGCGGCTCGAGGAGGAGCGCACCCGGCTCCAGGGGATTCGCGACAACCTCCAGCGCGAGCAGGAGGAGGCGACCTCGGACGCCGGAGGCGAGCTGTCGAACGTCGACCAGCACCCCGGCGACAGCGGCACCGAGACCTTCGAGATGGAGAAGAACGTCTCGCTGCTCGAGCAGGTCGAGGACGAGCTCCAGGAGATCGAGGACGCCTTCCAGCGCCTGGAGCGCGGCACCTACGGCAGCTGCCAGGCCTGCGGGCGTCCGATCGGCGACGAGCGGCTGGAGGCGATGCCGGCGACCCGCTTCTGCATCGAGGACCAGGCGAAGGCCGAGCGCGAGGCCGGGTATCCCGGCTCGCGCAATTGACCTGTTGCGCGCTATTTCTTTGTCAATAAGTTATCGAGAATACGGTCCTAACCGGTCGTAGCTGTCGAAGACGACTGTCGCCGCCACCCGTACCTCGCTAACATCCGCGCCGTACCAGCCAACTACCGCCGCAATTGCGGCGGTACCAGCACGTGGAGGGGGGCCGCGATGCCGGCATTCGACGTCGCGCGAAGGTGGAAGGGCCGCGTGGTGCTCGACCGGACCGGGGACAAGCTCGGCTCGGTGCTCGACGTCTTCTACGACGCCGAGAACGACGAGCCCGGCTGGGTGCTGCTGGGCACGGCCGGTGCCGGCGACGGCACCCGCTTCGTCCCGGTGGCCGAGGCGGTCGAGCACGGCAACGAGCTGCGGGTGCCCTATGACCGCGCCTTCGTCGAGGGCGCGCCCGGCATGGAGCCGGGCGGCCGGCTGTGGCCGCAGGAGGAGGCCGAGCTCTACGCCTACTACGGCCTCGCCTACACCGGCGCCTCCCTGGTCGACCTCGACGAGGAGGACGAGGAGGACGCCGCCGCCGTCGCCCAGATCCGCGGGCTCCCTCCGGAGGTCTAGCCGCCTAGAACTCCCGCACGCGGGAGTTGAGCGGCGAGCCGACCCGCTGGCGCTGCTTGATGACCTTCTGCCAGTCGTTGGGGCGTGCCTCGACGTGGAAGGACGCCCCCGGCTGGGAGCCGCCGATGCGCAGCAGGCGCAGCTCGATGCCGAAGAAGCGCACGTCGTCGTCGCCGTGCTGGTTGAGCCAGTCGAGCACCGCCCGGTGCTCCTCGCCGATGCGGGTGGTGATCCAGACCACGGCCGAGACGTCGAGCCCGGCCGCGAAGGTGATCATCTGGCCGAGGTGCAGGTGGTCGCTCGGCTCCAGGTGGCTCATGATCGCGACCCGCCGCCCGCGGTCGGTCTGGGCCAGCAGGTCGGCGGTGAAGGAGCCGACGCCGACGTCGCGCCCGACCTCGCGCAGGCCGCTCAGGCCGAGCTCCTTGGCCAGCCGGTCCAGGTTGGCCGACAGCCAGTCGGGGAAGCCGGCGCCGTCACGCTGGAAGATGGTGGCCGGGTCGACCTCCTCGATCTCGGCCAGCTGGACGGCCCCGCCCGGGCTGGCCGCGAAGCTGCCCCGGGACCGGTCCAGGTCGGCGGTGGCGGCCGCGTTCCGCTCGGCCCGGCTGGAGCGGGAGGGGGCTGTGGGAGTGGTGGCCGTCTCCGAGTCGCCGGTGGACGCGCTGACGTCTGACTGGGTCACGCCGGATCCTTTCCTCTTGACGCAGCATGACCGCAAGAGCCTGGTGCAATGGCGCAGCGCTGGTCAAATCGCCTCAGCGGGCGCGGCGGGGCAGGGCGATGATGCCGCGCTCCAGGGCGGCGACCACGGCGGCGGTGCGGTCGTCCACCCCCAGCTTGGCGAAGGTGTGCAGCAGGTGGGTCTTGACCGTGGCCTCGCTGATGAACAGGGCGCCGGCGATGTCGGCGTTGCTGGAGCCCCGGGCCACCAGCTCCAGGACCTCGACCTCGCGGGAGGTGAGGGCCTCGGAGGCCGGCCGGCGCATGCGGCTGACCAGCCGGGTGGCCACCGTCGGGGCCAGCACCGTCTCGCCCCGGGCGGCGGCCCGGATGGCCGGGAACAGCCGCTCCCGCGGGGTGTCCTTGAGCAGGTAGCCGGTGGCCCCGGCCTCGACGGCGCGCAGGATGTCGGCGTCGGCGTCGTAGGTGGTGAGGACCAGCACCCGGGTGGCGGGGAAGCGGGCGGTGATCTCGGCCGTGGCCGTGGCCCCGTCCATCTCCGGCATCTGGAGATCCATCAGGACCACGTCGGGCCGTTCCCGCCCGGTCAGCGCCACCGCCTCGGCCCCCGAGGCGGCCTCGCCGACCACCTCGAAGTCGGCCTCGCTGGCCAGCATGCCCCGCAGCCCGTCCCGGACCACCGGATGGTCGTCGGCCAGGAGGAGCCGGATCACGGTCACTGCACCGGCACCGTGACGGCGATGGTGGTGCCCTGGCCGGGGGTGCTCTCGACGGCCAGCCGGCCCCCGAGGGCCTCGACACGCTCGCGCATGCCGCGCAGCCCGAGCCCGCCGTTGGGGCCGTGGCCGTCGGCGGTGGGGGCGAACCCCGAGCCGTCGTCGCGCACGTCCAGGGCGGCCTCGCCGTCCATGTAGGACAGGGTCACGGCCACCCTGCCGGCGTGGGCGTGCCTGGTCACGTTGGCCAGGGCCTCCTGGGTGACCCGGAGCAGGGTGACCTCGGCGTCGGGGCTGAGCGGCTGCGGGGTGCCGGTCACGGTGGCGGTCGCGGCCAGCCCGGTCTCCTCGGCCACCCTGCCGGCCAGCCGGCCAAGGGCCTCGCCCAGCGGCGCCGCCGACAGCGCCTCCGGCCGCAGGTCCCAGACCAGCCGCCGGGCCTCGGCCAGGTTGTCCCTGGCCGTCCGGCGGGCCCGTTCCAGGTGGCCCCGGGCCTCGGTGGCGTCCTCCGGCAGCTCGGCCTCGGCCGCCTGGAGCTGGAGGACGATGCTGACGAAGCCCTGGGCCAGGGTGTCGTGGATGTCGCGGGCCAGGCGCTGGCGCTCGGCCAGCCGGCCACCCTCCCGCTCGGCCGCGGCCAGCTCGCTGCGGGTCGCCTCCAGCTGCTCGATCAGCTGCCGGCGCTCGTAGCTCTCGTCGATGATCCGGGTGATCCAGAGGGCGAACAGGGTGCCGAAGACCACCGAGAGCAGCCCGCCGATGACCGCCCCCAGGTTCTCCGACAGCGGCTGGCCCGAGGCCAGCACCTGGCGCCAGACGACCGCGACGCTGAGGGCGACCGACGCCGGGATGGCCCTGGACAGGCGCAGGAAGCGGAAGACCTGCGGGTACAGCACCAGCAGCAGCGAGAAGAAGGCGGGGTGGATCCCGGCCAGCACGAACCAGAGGGCGAACAGCCCGGCCAGGTAGACCAGCACCAGCCGCGGCCGGTCCTCATCGATCCCGAGCCGCCGGAAGCTGAAGTGCCAGGCCGCGACCAGCGCGGCCAGCCCGGCCACGGCCCAGCGGTCGCCGGCCGTGGCCGGGTCGAGCAGGGTGATGGCCGCGGTCAGGCCGAGCAGGCCGTAGAAGGCGGCGTCCCAGACCCAGGCGTACTGGTCCCAGGCGTCGACCCCGCGCTCGCAGCGCTCGCCGTCCAGCCGGCCGCTCCTCTCGTCGCTGCCCTCACCTGGAATGGTACGAGAGGCCGGGGCCGCTGGGGAGCACCGGACGGTGGGTCGGGGATCAGCCGTTCGGCTGATGCCGGGCGCCGACGGCCGCCGGCTCCGGACCGGGGGCGCCCTCGGTCGCGAAGGGCACCACCGTCGGGACGGTCACGGTGAAGGTGACCAGGTCGCCGGTGGAGTCGACGTCGACCGTGCCCCCGTAGGACTCGACCAGGCGCCGGACGATGTGCAGCCCCAGGCCGACCCCGGACACGCTGCGGGTCAGGGAGGAGTCGAGCTGCACGAACGGCTCGAAGATGCGCTCGCGGTCGGCCGGGGTGATCGGCGGCCCGACGTTGGAGACCGAGACGGCCAGCAGGGACGGGCCGGCCGGCTTGGCGCTCACCCGGACCGTGGTCAGCGGGGTGGCGTACTTGAGGGCGTTGCCGAGCAGGTTGACCATCACCAGGCGCAGGGCCTCGGCCGGCATGGCCACCTCGGGGGCCGAGCGCTGGAGGTCGACCTCCATGTCGAGCCGCTCCCGGCCGGGCACGTCCTGCAGGTCCTCGACCACCGCGCCCACGACCCCGCGCAGGTCGGCGGCGGCGCTGCCGTCCTGCTGGATGACCTTGGAGGAGTAGACCAGGTTGTCGACCACCCGCTGGAGCCGGCGGGCCTCGCGCAGGATGCGGCCCAGGTGCTCCTTGCGCTGGGCCGGGGTCAGCCGGTCGTCGCGGGTGAGCAGGAGCTCGCCGAACCCGAGGATGCCGGTGAGCGGTGTCCGCAGCTCGTGGGAGACGACGTTGTAGAGCTCGTCCTTGAGCCGCTGGGACTGCTGGAGCTCGCGCACCACCGCCCGCTGGCCGTCGTACAGCTGGCGGAAGGAGCGCTCGGCCTCGGCCCGGCTGTCCTCGTTCAGGCGCCAGTTGGCCAGGCTGGCGGTGGCGATGGCCAGGAGCAGCAGCTCGCCGATGGCCGCCCGCAGCCACGGGCTGGACCGGGTGTCGACCGGGGGCAGCACGCCGAGCGACTCGAGGCCGGCCGACACCACCGCGTAGACGGCCACGAAGCCGACCGCGATCAGGAACGGGAAGCCGTCCTGGTACAGCATGATCAGGGCGATCGTGACGAAGAAGTGGAAGCCCAGCTCGACCGTGCCCCCGCCGATGCCGACGAGCACGCACGACGCCGACAGGAGCCCGACGGTGGCCAGGGCCGAGCGCCAGCGCCGGCCGCCCCACGGGGCCGTGGCCAGCGCCGCCGAGGCGGCCACGACCACCACGCCGGAGGTCTCGTCCAGGCCGTCGCCGAAGAGCACGGCCAGCGCGATCAGCGCGGGCACGTGCAGCCAGAGGATCAGCAGGATCGCGCGGTGGCGACCCCACCAGACCTCGTCGGGGAGGGAGCGGCCTTGGGGGAGGGTGCCGCGAACCCGGCTGAGCAACCGCAACGCCACCTCGAACTCTCTCCTTGCATGGCGACGCCAAGCCCGGCGGAGCCTACGTCGAGATGCGTGGCACGATCACGCGCAGTCCTTTGCAGCTTCCCTACGCAAATGTACCCGGCCCTTGGATACCAACCGGTGCCCAACCGGCGATTGGCACGTACCGGGAAATCTCAACTACATTTTCCGTGGCCTCGAGCTCGGAGTGGGAACGTGATCCTGAAAACGGCGGTAGTTCGGAAATTCCGGAGCATCGAGAATTCGGGGACCGTCCGTTTCGAGCCGGACGTGACCTGCCTGGTGGGCAAGAACGAGAGCGGCAAGACCGCCTTCCTGGAGGCCCTGCACCAGGCCAACCCGCTCGGCGGGCCGGGCCGGGGGTTCGACGAGCTGCGCGACTACCCCCGCCGGCTGCGCGGCCGGGACCGGGCCCAGATCGCCCAGACCACCCCGATCTCGGCCACCTTCGAGCTCGGCGACGCCGACCTGGAGGCGGTCGCCCAGCGGCTCGGGCCCGACGCCCTCGGTGCCAAGGAGCTGACCGTCGAGCGCGACTACGCGGGCCGCCAGCGCCTGCTGGTCGGCGACCAGGAGGTGGCCGGCGACCTGGCCAGCCTGCTCGGCTCCCAGCTGCCCCGGCTGCTGTACTTCGACGGCTACAGCGCGCTGCCCGGGCGGGTGTCGATCCCGCGGCTCCAGGCCACCGCCGAGGACGCCCTCCAGCCGGGAGAGCGGACCGCGCTGGCCCTGCTGCGGCTGGCCGGGGTGGCCGCCGACGACTTCGTCGAGTCCGAGTACGAGGTCCGCAAGGCCGCCCTGGAGAGCGCCGCGACCACGGTCAGCGAGGAGGTGTTCCGCTACTGGAGCCAGAACCCGGAGCTGACCGTCGAGCTCGACCTGGACTTCCGCGAGGCCGGCCAGAACGGCAAGGGGGGACCACCGTTCCTGGACGTCCGCATCCGCAACCACCGCCACCGGGTCACGACCAACTTCGGCGAGCGCTCGGGCGGGTTCGTCTGGTTCTTTTCGTTCGTGGCGGCGTTCTCGGAGCTGCGCGACACCGAAGGCCTGGTCCTGCTGCTGGACGAGCCCGGCCTGGGGCTGCACGCCGCCGGCCAGGCCGACCTGCTCCGCTACCTGGACGAGCAGCTCGCCGGCGGCCACCAGGTCGTCTACACCACCCACTCGCCGTTCATGGTCGACGCCAACCGGCCCCACCGCGTCCGCACCGTCGAGGACGTCCAGGGGGAGGGGACGCGGGTCCGCGACGGTGCCGGGGCGGCCGGCCGCGACACCGTCCTGCCCCTGTCCGGGGCGCTGGCCGTCTCGCTGCTGGAGGGCCTGGGGGCCGGGCCGCGCACCCTGCTCGTCGGCGGCGTCCCCGACCTCGTCTACCTGGAGGTCATGAGCGGCTACCTGCGCGAGGGGGGCCGCCGGGGCCTCGACCCGGCCTGGCGGGTGCTGCCCACCGGCGGGCTCGGCGGCCTGCCCGTGCTGGCCGCCCTGCTGGGCGCCCCCCTGGAGGCGGCCGTGCTCCTGGAGGTCGGCGCCGGCCACCCCAGCATCCTGGCCCTGGCCGAGCAGGGGGTGGTCCTGCCGGAGCGGCTGCTGGCCCTGACCGAGCTGACCGGCCAGAGCGAGGCCGGGCTCGAGGACCTCTTCGACGACGCCTTCTACCTGCACCTGCTGGCCGCGACCGGGACCGGGGAGCTCGACCCGGAGGAGCTGGCCGGCGAGGGATCGATCGTCCGGCGGGTCGAGCGGGCCACCGGCACCGCCCTCGACCGCTACCGCCCGGCCAGGTACTTCCTCAACCAGCAGCAACGGCTCCTCCCGGCGATCGGCCGCGAGCCCCTGCACCGCTTCGCCAGGCTGTTCGCGACCCTGGACGAGCTGTAGCCTGGACGATGTGTCGCCCACCCACGAGGTGCTGAACCAGCCGCCGCCGCTGGCCGGCTACGACCTGTTCGAGGCCGACCCGGTGCTGGGCGAGGCGCTGGCCCGGGAGGGGGCCGGCTGGGCCGGCGAGCGGGTCCGGGCCCTTGGCGTCCTGGCCGGTGGCCCGGAGGCGATCGCCTGGGGCGAGCAGGCCGACGCCAGCCCGCCGGTGCTGCGCACCCACGACCGCTACGGGCGGCGGGTGGACGAGGTCGGCTTCCACCCGGCCTGGCACCGGCTGCTGGGCACGGCGGTCGAGCACGGCCTGCACGCCGCCCCCTGGCGCGACCCGCGACCCGGCGCCCAGGTGGCCAGGGCGGCCGGCTTCTACCTCTGGACCCAGGTCGAGGCCGGGCACGGCTGCCCGGTCAGCATGACCTATGCGGCCGTGCCCGCCCTGCGGGCCGCCCCCGAGCTGGCCGGGGTGTGGGAGCCCAAGCTGACCGCCCTGGCCTACCAGCCGGAGCTGGCCCCGGTCGCCACCAAGGCGGGGGCGCTGTGCGGCATGGCCATGACCGAGAAGCAGGGCGGCAGCGACGTGCGGGCCAACACCACCACGGCCCGCCCCGGCGGGCCGGACGGCCTCTGGCTGCTCACCGGGCACAAGTGGTTCTGCTCGGCCCCGATGAGCGACGCCTTCCTGGTCCTGGCCCAGGCGCCGGCCGGGCTGAGCTGCTTCCTGGTCCCGCGGGTCCTGCCCGACGGGGCCCGCAACCGCTTCCATCTCCAGCGGCTCAAGGACAAGCTCGGCAACCGGGCCAACGCCTCGGCCGAGGTCGAGCTCGACCAGGCCACCGGCTGGCTGGTCGGGGAGGCGGGCCGGGGCCTGGCGGCGATCCTGGAGATGGTCAACCACACCCGCCTCGACTGCGTGGTCGGGTCGGCGGCGCTGATGCGCCAGGCGGTCGCCCAGGCGACCCACCACGCCGCCCACCGCAGCGCGTTCGGGCGCCGGCTGGCCGACCAGCCGCTGATGGAGAACGTGCTGGCCGACCTGGCCGTCGAGTCCGAGGCGGCGACCATGCTGGCCATGCGGGTGGCCGGCGCCTTCGACCGCGCCCCCACCGACCCGGCCGAGGCGGCCCTGCGCCGGCTGGTCACCGCCGTGGCCAAGTACTGGGTGTGCAAGCGCGCCCCGGCGGTGGCCGCCGAGGCCCTGGAGTGCCTCGGCGGCAACGGCTACGTGGAGGAGAGCGGCCTGCCCCGGCTGTACCGCGAGGCCCCGCTCAACTCCATCTGGGAGGGCGCCGGCAACATCAACAGCCTGGACGTCCTGCGGGTCCTGGCCAGGCAGCCCGAGAGCCTGGCCGCGCTCCTGGACGAGATCGCGCCGGCCAGGTCGGCCGAGCCCCGCCTCGACCGCGCGGCCACGGCCGTCGAGCGCGAGCTGGCCGCCGTCGCCGACCCGGTCGGCCTCCAGGCCGGGGCCCGCCGCCTGGTCGAGCGCCTGGCCGTGCTCCTCCAGGCCGCCCTCCTGGTCCGCCACGGCCACCCGGCGGTCGCCGACGCCTACTGCGCCTCCCGGGTCGCCGGCGACCGCGGGGCCGCCTTCGGCACCCTCCCCCGTGGCCTCGATCCAGCCGCCATCGTCGCCCGCTCCACCCCGAAGGTCGGCTAGGGCAAACCGTTACAACCCCGAGACAGCGCGGGAACGGTTGCTCTGGTACCACTGGAGGTGACGCAGCATCCGACGATCCGGGGGTGGGAAGGTGGCACCCAGCAGGCGAGACGTGACCGGCGACGGCGACGCGGCCGGGACGCGCCGCATGGCCGGCGTGGTCGCGACCGGCCGGCGGAGCATCGCCGCCAGGCGCCGGGTCGCCGGCGTGGTCGCGGCTGGGCTGGTCGGGGTGCTGGTGCTGGGGGCTTGCTCGGGTGGCGGCGGGGACGGGCAGGGGCAGGCTGCGCAGGGTGTGACCTCGACCAGCCCGACCACGGCCGCGCCGTCGACGGCGGCCCCGACCACCGAGCCGGCCCCGACCACGGCCGCGCCCACCACCGCGCCGCCGACCACGGCCGCCCCGACGACCACCACCAAGCCGAAGCCGGCCGCCCCGGCCAAGCTCCGCTCCGGCTCCGAGGGCGCCCAGGTCAAGGCGCTCCAGCGCCGCCTCCACGAGCTCGGCTACCAGGTCCAGGCGGCCGACGGCCAGTTCGGCCCCGAGACCCACCACTCGGTGGTGGCCTTCCAGAAGGTCAACCGCCTCGGCCGCGACGGCGTGGTCGGTCCCATCACCCGCAAGGCCCTCGAGCGCCCCCGCGTCCCCAAGCCCCGCTCCACCAAGGCCGGCTTCCACGTCGAGGCCGACCTCACCCTCCAGGTCGTCTACCTGGTCAAGGACGGCAAGATCCAGGAGATCCTCGACGCCTCCTCAGCCTCGGGCCAGACCTACACCGTCGACGGCGACGTCCGCCTGGCCGTGACCCCGCAGGGCAGCTTCGTGATCCAGCGCAAGATCGACGCCTGGCGCCGCAGCAAGCTCGGCCTCCTCTACCGCCCGGCCTACTTCATCGGCGGCTACGCCCTCCACGGCGCCCCCTCGGTCCCCCCGTTCCCGGCCAGCCACGGCTGCATCCGCATCACCACCACCGCCATGGACCGCTGGTTCGCCAAGCTTCCCGTCGGCACCCCCATGCTCGTCTACCGCAGCTGACGGGAACCCACCCGACGGGAACCGGCTCGGCGCTCGCGGTGTAGGTACGGCGGAAGCTGGTTCACCGGAAGTCGGTCGCTGGGAAGGGGTCCCATCATGCAGCGGCGTGTCCTCGCCATGCTCGTCCTCGCGCTCCTGCTCGCCGCGGTCCCAACGGCCGCCCAGGCCAAGGGAGCCTCCGCGGCCACCATCTCCGGCGGCGGCCCCGGCGGCCTGCCCGGCGGCCCCATCACCCTGGAGGGCGACGGCGAGCCGGGCAGCGGGACCGACCTGTCCAACCTGGCCGAGGAGGCCGGCGTCTTCGCGCTCCTGTTCGAGGACGACCCCGGCGGCGAGCTGGCATCCGCCCCGGCCACCACCCGCCGCGGCCCCCGCTACACCATCACCTGGACCTTCCCGAACGGCGCCGGCACCGAAGACAAGGTCCGCCAGTCGGTCTGGCCCTACGCCGCCGGCGGCCCCCTCACCTTCATGGCCTCCGGCCAGCCCGTCCTCGACGCCACCACCAAGGGCGGCTGGTTCCAGGCCACCGACGCCCTCCGCCTCTCTCTCATCTCCCTCGGCCTCCCCTCCCGCCAACCCCTCGCCGCCCCCGCCCCTGCCTCGCCAGCCACCCCGTCCGTCCCCGCCCAGCCTGCGCCCGACCCTGCGCCCGCACTCTGGCCGAGGCTGGTCATCGGGCTGGCCCTCCTCCTGGCCGTGACCGCCGCC
>CALGFH010000313.1 GCA_937881255.1 uncultured Actinomycetes bacterium | reverse complement strand
GCAGGACCTGGACCAGCCGGCCCCGGGCCAGGCCACGGGGCCCGACCAGGTGGGCGCCGGGCCGCCCGACGATCCGGATGGGCGCGCCCGGGCGCCCGGGACGGACCGTCCGCACCTCCTCGGCGTAGCGGCCCGGGCCGACCAGGACGGTGTCGCCGGCCCTGGCCGCGGCCACGGCCTGCCCGATGTGGGGATAGGGGCTGGTCAGCGAGCCGTCGCCGGGCGCCGGGGCGGCGCCGGCGACGTGCAGGGTCCTCGGCTGGTCGCTCCCGGCGGGAGCGCCGGCGCCCGGCGCCGTGGCACCCAGCGCGACCGCCGCGGCCAGGAAGGCCGCCAGCAGCACCTGCATTCCTCGACCTCCGTCTCGTGCGGACCGGGGAGACTGATCGGGCAACGCAGAGCATCCGATCGGCGGATCGGGACCGGAGTTGAGGGGTCAGCCCAGTTCGGTGGCGACCACGGCGGCCAGGCGGTCGGCGGTGGTGCGGGCCGCTTCCTCGGTCTCGGCCTCGACCATGACCCGGACCAGGGCCTCGGTTCCCGAGGGGCGGACCAGCACACGGCCGCTGTCCCCCAGCCGGCCCTCCTCGTCCTGGACGGCGTGCCAGACCGCCGCCGCCCCGTCGAGGGCGTTGCGGTCGGCCACCCGCACGTTGACCAGCACCTGGGGCAGGCGGCGCATCACCCTGGCCAGCTCGGACAGGGGCCGGCCGGTGCGGGCGACCACCCCGAGCAGGCGCAGGCCGGTGAGCAGGCCGTCGCCGGTGGTGGCCCGGTCGAGGAAGATCAGGTGGCCGGACTGCTCCCCGCCCAGGTGGTGGCCGCCGGCCAGCATGGCCTCGAGCACGTAGCGGTCGCCGACGGCGGTCTGCTGGACGGCGATCCCGTGGTGGGCCATGGCCTGGCGGAAGCCGAGGTTGGTCATCACCGTGGTGACCACGGTGTTGGTGGGCAGGCCGCCCCGGTCGCGGGCGTCGAGGGCGCAGATGGCCAGGATCACGTCGCCGTCGACCAGGATGCCGTGCTCGTCGACGGCCAGGAGGCGGTCGGCGTCGCCGTCGTGGGCCAGGCCGACCGAGGCCCCGCTGCGGGCCAGGGCGGCCCTGACGTGCTCGGGGTGGGTCGAGCCGACGCCGGCGTTGATGTTGTGGCCGTCGGGCTCGGCGGCGACGGCGGTGACCTTGGCCCCGGCCCGGCGGTAGGCCTCGGGGGCGATCTCGGCGGCGGCGCCGTTGGCGCAGTCGACCACCACCTCGAGGCCTTCCAGGTCGGGGATGCCCTCCAGCAGGTAGGCCAGGTAGGCCTCGACGGCGTCGTCGGCGGTCGGGCGCAGGCCGCCCACCTCGGCGCCGACCGGCCGGGGGGCCCCGTGGTCGGGGGCGGCCACGGCGGCCTCGATGCGCTCCTCGACCGCGTCCGGGAGCTTGAAGCCCTCGGGGCCGAAGAACTTGATGCCGTTGTCGGGCATGGCGTTGTGGGAGGCGGAGATCACCGCCCCGGCGGCGGCGCCGTAGTGGCGAGTCAGGAAGGCGACCGCCGGGGTCGGCACCACCCCGGCGGCGAGCACGTCACCGCCGGCGCTGAGGATGCCGGCGACCAGGGCGCTCTCCAGCAGGATGCCCGAGGCGCGGGGGTCGCGGCCGACGACCACGGCCGGGCGGGCCGGACCGGACGAGGCCGGACCGGACGCGGCCTGGTCGCGGAGCACCCCGACCGCGGCCCGGCCCAGGGCAAGGGCGAGCTCCGGGGTGAGGTCGGCATTGGCCAGACCACGAACCCCGTCGGTCCCGAACAACGTTCCCACCGGCAGACTCCGGTGGGCGGTCAGCGCTTGGAGTACTGGGGCGCCTTGCGGGCCTTCTTCAGCCCGTACTTCTTGCGCTCCACCTCACGGGCGTCGCGGGTGAGGAAGCCCCGCTTCTTCAGCTCGGGCCGCAGCTCGACGTCGAGGTCGACCAGGGCCCGGGAGATGGCGTGGCGCAGGGCGCCGGCCTGGCCGGAGACCCCGCCGCCGTCGAGGTTGGCGAGCACGTCGTAGCGCTCGAGGGTGTTGGTGACCCGCAGCGGCTCGGTGACGAGCCGGCGATGGGCCGGGTTGGGGAAGTAGTCCTCGAGCGGGCGGCCGTTGAGCTTGAACGTGCCGGTCCCCTCGATCAGCCGTACCCGGACCACGGCCTCCTTGCGGCGGCCGGTGCCCCGGGCCAGCTGTGCTGGAGCAGCCAACGAGGTGTCCTCCTATCCTTCCTGCTTGACGGTTGCCGTCACGTCCAGCGGCACCGGCAGCTGCGCGGCGTGCGGGTGGGTCGGCCCGTCATAGACCTTGAGCTTGGAGAGCATCTGCCGCCCGAGCCGGTTGCGGGGCAGCATCCCCCGGACGGCCTTCTCGACCGCGCGGGAGGGCCGCTCGGCGAGCAGCACGGTGTACGGCGTTTCCTTGAGGCCGCCCGGGTAGCCCGAGTGGCGGTAGGCGACCTTCTGCTCGCGCTTGCGCCCGGTGAGCCGGACCTTGGCCGCGTTGATGATGATCACGTGGTCGCCGGTGTCGACGTGGGGGGCGTAGATCGGCTTGTGCTTGCCGCGCAGGATGCGGGCCACCTGGGCGGCCAGCCGGCCGAGGACCTGGCCGTCGGCGTCGACGACGTACCAGTCGCGGGTCAGGTCCCGCGCTCGCGGCGAGAACGTTCGGCTTGCTGGCGAAGGCATGCGGGCAACTCCGTTACGATTCGGAAGTGTGGCGCCGGGCATGTCCTGTCCTGCCGCAGCGTCGAGTGAACCGACTGTCAAGGCTAGCGGTGACCAGGCCGTTTGGTCAACTTTCGGCCCCGGAGGAGCGATGACCGCCGAGCTGGTGCTGCAGCGCGACCTGGATGCCCCGCCGGAGCGGGTCTGGCGGGCCCTGACCGACCCGGCGGCGCTGACCGCCTGGTTCTGGCCGCCGCGCCTTGAGCCCGCCGCCGAGGTCGACCTGGCGGTGGGCGGGGGCTACCGGATCGACGGGCCGGGGGCCGGGATCGCCGTGTCCGGGCGGTACCTCGAGCTGGACCCGCCGCACCGGCTGGCCTGCACCTGGAGCTGGGACGGGGAGGACGCCGAGACGCTGGTCACGGTCGAGCTCGTCCCCTCCGGCGAGGGCGGCACCGGCCTGGCCCTGCGCCACGAGGGCTTCGCCGACGACGCCACCCGCGACGACCACGTCCAGGGCTGGACCGACTGCCTGGACCGCCTCCCGGCCTGGCTGGCCTCAGACCGGGGCTAGGACCTGCCAGGCGGCGGGCAGGACCGTGATCGACCCGGGGGTCGGGGCGGGCTCGCCGTCGAGGCGGCAGGGCATCTCGGTGACCACGGTGACCTCCGGGCCGCGGAGGCGGGGCAGGTCGCGGGGCAGGCGGCGGTCCATGGCCAGGTGGCGGGCCAGCCGGGCCTTGGAGACGGCGGCCGGGACGACCAGCACGTCGAGCAGGCCGTCGCCGACGTCGGCGTCCGGGAGCAGCCAGCGCCCGCCGCCGAAGGAGCCGCCGTTGCCGACGACCACGGCCAGGGCCTCGCCCTCGACCACGCGGCCGTCGGCCTCGACCCGGGCCGGCCAGGTGGGCGGGTCGATGCCGGCGCGGATCCCGCCGACCAGGTAGGCGGCCGGGCCGAGGGCCTTCTTGACCCGGCGGGACAGCACGTCGGTGGCGGCGGCCGCGAAGCCGGCGTTGATGCCGTTGGCGGCGCGCCGGGAGCCGCAGTCGAGCAGGTCGAGGGAACGGGGGCGGGCCCGGGCCCCGGCAAGCTCGGTGGCCGCGGCCACCGGGTCGGGGGGCATGCCGATCGCCCGGGCCAGGTCGTTGCCGGTGCCGGCGGGCAGGAGGGCGACCAGGGGGCCGTCGCCGCCCAGGGGGAGGCCGTTGGCGACCTCGTGGACGGTGCCGTCGCCGCCGAACACCAGCAGCACGTCGACCTCGGGAGCCAGCTCGGCGGCCAGGGCCTCGGCGTCGCCGGGGTCGCCGGCCGGGTACACCGGCACCCGCCCGAACTGGCCGCGCAGCAGCCGGAGGGCCTCGGGGAGGCGCTCCCAGGCGGCCGAGCCGACGTGGGCGACACAGGCGGTGGGCATCTCCCGGGCACCCTACATCGGCCCGCCGAGGTTTACCGGGGGCCGGGGCGGTGGCAACAACCCGGCGAGGCGGCCGAGGCGAGGAGGGGTCGGTGCGGGTCGAGATCGGGGCCGGGGAGCGGCCGAGCCCGGAGTACGAGGTGCACACCGACGTGCTGCCCCTGCCCGGGATCCAGGTCGTGTGCCAGCTGGACCGGCTGCCGTTCGCGGACGGGAGCGTCAGCGCCCTGCGGGCCAACCACGTGCTCGAGCACCAGAGCTTCCAGCTGGTCGAGCCGACCCTGCGGGAGTGGGCCAGGGTGCTGGCCCCGGGGGCCCGGGTCGACATCGGGGTGCCGGACGCCCGCTACATCGTGACCCGGTGGGTCGAGGGCGACTACTCGACCCTTGAGGCGAACTACTGGCTGCTGGGCGGGCACATGGACCGCCCGGCCCACAAGGGCACCGACGAGCGCGGCGTGCCCCGCTGGATCTGGAACGCCCACCACGCCATGTTCGACGACGCCTGGCTGGGCCAGCTGCTGGCCGCCAACGGGTTCACCGACATCGACATCTCCTGCTACGACGTCCGGAACCTGCGCTGCTACTGCCGCCGGGCGGGCAGATGAGCCGGCCCGGGCCGGCGGCGCCGCAGCCCGACTTCGAGGGCAAGGTGGTGCTGGTCACCGGCGGCTCGCGCGGGATCGGCCGTGCCGTGGCCGTGCAGTTCGCGGCCCGCGGGGCCTCGGTCGCCGTCCAGTTCCGGGCCGACCGGCGGGCGGCCGGCGACACCCTCGCCGCCCTCGGAGGCCGTGGCCATCTGGCGGTGCAGGCGGACCTCGCCGACCCGGAGCAGGCCTGGTCGCTGGTCGGGCGGGTCGTCGGCGAGCTCGGCCGGGTCGACGTGCTGGTGAACAACGCCGGGATCTACGAGGAGCATCCGGTGCTGACGACCAGCCCCGTGGAGTGGCGGCGGGTCTGGCGACGAACGATCGACACCAACCTGATCGGCCCGGCCAACCTCATCCATGCCGTGGCCCCGCACATGGCCGCCGCCGGCGGCGGCCGGATCGTGAACATCTCCTCACGGGGCGCGTTCCGGGGAGAGCCCGACCACCCGGCCTACGGGGCGAGCAAGGCGGGACTGAACAGCCTGGGGCAGTCGATGGCCCGGGCTCTCGGCGGTCATGGGATCTACGTGACCACGGTCGCGCCCGGGTTCGTGGAGACCGACATGGCCGCGCCGTTCCTGGAGGGCGCCGGCGGGGACGCCATCCGCGCCCAGAGCCCCCTGAACCGGGCGTCGACCCCGGAGGAGGTGGCCAGGGTGGTGGTGTTCCTGGCCACGCCAGGAGCCGAGTCCACGACCGGCGCCGTGGTCGATGTCAACGGCGCGTCCTACCTTCGGACCTGATCCGGGGGTAGGTCACCGACTCCAGGACCAGGCCGTGGGCGGGGGCGATGTTGCCGGCCCGGGAGCGGTCGGCCGCGGCCAGCACGGCGACCGTGGACGCCGGGTCGCGGCGGCCGTCGCCGGCCAGCAGCAGGTGGCCGACGATCCCCCGGACCATCTGCCAGCAGAAGGCGTCGGCGACCAGGCGGACCTCGACCAGCCCCTTCCGCCGCCGGATCCCCAGCGAGCGGAGCCGGCGGGTGGTCGTGGCCCCGGCCCGGCCGCGGCAGAAGGCGGCGAAGTCGTGCTCGCCGACCAGCGGGCCGGCCGCCTCGCGCATGCGGTGCAGGTCGAGCGGCCGGGGCCAGGCGAGCACGAACCCGCGGAGCAGCGGGTCGGGGTCGCCCGAGTCGTCGATCCGGTAGACATAGGTCCGCCGCCGGGCCGAGTGCCGGGCATCGAACCCGGGCGGCGCCCAGGCGACCTCGCGGACGGTGATCTCCGGCTTGAGCCGCCCGTTCAGCGCCCGCCGCACCCGCTCGGGGTCGAGCCGCGCCGGCACATCCGCATGCACCACCTGCCCGCGGGCATGCACCCCGGCGTCGGTCCTGCCCGCCCCGACGGTCGTCACCGGCCGCTTGGCCAGCCGCTCCAGCGCGGCCTCCAGGTCGCCCTGCACGGTCCGCTGTTCGCGCTGCCGGGCAAACCCCGAGAACGGCCCCCCGTCATAGGCCACCACCAGCCGCAACCGCCGCACGGCCCCATCGGGTCCGGGGTCGCGGACACCGGGTGGGTCGGGGCGCTCGACGCTGGGCCGGGCGGGCCCTGGGTGACCGGGCGACGACCCGTCGGGGCGAGGATGGACGGGCGCCGACCCGACGTCGTCGCGGTCGGCGCCCATGGGACTACTTGCGGTCCTGGTCCTCGTCCTCGTCGGCGGTCTCGGCGGCGTCGTCGTCGGCCTGGGCGGAGGCGGGCTCGGACTCGTCGACGCCGGACTCGGTGACGCCGGGCTCGACGGCCGTGTCGGCGTCGCCGGACGGGGCCTCGTCGGCTTCCGCCTCGACCTCGCCTTCGGCCTCGACCTCGTCCTCCACCTCGACCTCGTCGACCTCGACCTCGTCGACCTCCTCGCCGACGGCGGTGGCGCCGGCTTCGACCTCGGCGTCGGTGGGAACGGCTGGGCGCTCCTCGTCGAGCTCGGTGTCGTCGTCGAGCTCCTCGCCGGCCAGGGCGGCCTCGGTGTCGACCGCGGGGCCGCGGCGGCGGAGGGCGGCGCGGCGCTCGGCCCGGTTGGCGCCCTCGGGGGCGGCCTCGGCCCGGGCGCCGCGGCGGCCGAAGCGGCGGCGGCGGCCGCCGTCCTCGGCGTCACCGCTGGGCCGCTCGGCCTCGCCCTGCTCGACCAGCTCGATCAGGACCATGGGGGCGCCGTCGCCCGGCCGGGGGCCGAGCTTGAGGATGCGGGTGTAGCCACCCTGGCGGTCGGCGAACCGGGGGGCGATCTCGGCGAACAGGGTGTGCACGACCGCCTTGTCCCGGACCACGGTGAGGACCTGGCGGCGGCTGGCCACGTCGCCGCGCTTGGCGAAGGTGATCAGCCGCTCGGCCTGCGGCCGCAGGCGCTTGGCCTTGGCCTCGGTGGTGCGGATGCGGCCCTCGGAGAACAGGGCCCGGGCCAGGTTGGAGATGATCAGCTTCTCGTGGGCCGGTCCCCCGCCCAGGCGAGGCCCCTTGGTCGGGGTCGGCATACGGTTATTCCTCCCTCAGCGAAAGGCCGAGCTCCTGAAGCTTCTCGCGGACCTCGTCGATCGACTTGGCGCCGAAGTTGCGGATGTCGAGCAGGTCGGCCTCGGACTTGGTGACCAGCTCGCCGACCGTGGTGATGCCCTCGCGCTTCAGGCAGTTGTAGGAGCGGACCGACAGGTCGAGCTCCTCGATCGGCGTGTCCAGGTTGGCCCCCAGGGGGCCGGTCTGCTCGGCCGGGCCGAGCGAGAGGCCCTCGCCGCCGCCGGTCAGGTCGGCGAACAGGCTGACCAGCTCGCGCAGGGTCCCGCCGGCCGAGGCCAGCGCGTCCTCGGGGGACAGCGAGCCGTCGGTCTCGACGTCCAGGATCAGCCGGTCGTAGTTGGTCATCTCGCCCGAGCGGGTGGCCTCGACGGTGTAGCTGACCCGGCGCACCGGCGAGAAGATCGAGTCGACCGGGATGCGGCCGATCTCGTCGGAGGCCGACTTGTTGCGCTCGGCCGGCCGGTAGCCGCGGCCCTTCTCGACCCGCAGCTCCATCTCCAGCTTGGCCTTGGCGTTCAGGGTGGCCAGGTGCAGCTCGGGGTTGATGACGTCGATGTCGGCCGGGGGCACGATGTCGGCCGCGGTCACGTCACCGGGGCCGGTGGAGCGCAGGAACATGGTCGCCGGCTCGTTGGTCTCCGAGCGCAGGCGCAGCTCCTTGACGTTGAGGATGACGTCGGTGACGTCCTCCTTCACGCCCTGGATGGACGAGAACTCGTGCAGGACGCCGTCGATCTTGATCGAGGTGACGGCGGCGCCCGGGATGGACGACAGCAGGGTGCGGCGCAGCGAGTTGCCGAGCGTGTAGCCGAAGCCGGGCTCCAGCGGCTCGATGATGAAGCGCGAGCGGGTGTCCGACAGCGGGTTGGACTCGATGCGTGGGCGCGAGATCTCCATGGGTACGGTGTTCACCTCCGGCTCCCCGGCCCGCCATATGACTCGGGGAAGCCCTCGTGGTCGCTACTTGCTACTTGGAGTAGAGCTCGACGATCAGCTGCTCCTGGATGGGCACCTCGACCTGGTCCCGGGAGGGCAGGCTGTTGACGGTCAGCTTGGCCTCGCCGGCGTTCAGCTCGAGCCAGCCCGGCTGGGGCCGGCCGGTCTGCAGCTGGATCGACTCGTGCACGTTCAGGTTCTGGCGCATGCGCTCCTTGACCTGGACGACGTCGCCCGGCTTGACCTGGTAGGAAGGGATGTTGACCTTCTTGCCGTTGACGGTCACGTGCGAGTGCCGGACCAGCTGGCGCGCCTGGTCGCGGGAGCGGGCCAGCCCGCCCCGGTAGACCACGTTGTCCAGCCGCGTCTCCAGCAGCTGGAGCAGGGTCTCGCCGGTGATGCCCTTCCGGCGGGCCGCCTCGACGTAGTAGTTGTGGAACTGCTTCTCAAGGATCCCGTAGATGCGACGGGCCTTCTGCTTCTCCCGGAGCTGCAGGTTGTACTCGCTCTCCTTGAGCCGGCCGCGGCCGTGCTCACCGGGCGGGTAGGGTCGCTTCTCCACCGGGCACTTGGGGCTCTCACACTTGGAGCCCTTGAGGAAGAGCTTGGTCTTCTCGCGCCGGCAGAGCCTGCAGTCAGGGCCGGTGTATCTCGCCAATTTCTGCTCGCTCTCTCAGACGCGGCGCCGCTTGGGCGGGCGGCAGCCGTTGTGGGGGACGGGGGTGACGTCCTGGATCCCCTGGATCTCCAGGCCGGTGGCCTGCAGGGAGCGGATGGCCGTCTCCCGGCCGGAGCCGGGGCCCTTGACGAACACGTCGACCTTGCGGACGCCGTGCTCCTGGGCCCGGCGGGCGGCCTGCTCGGCCGCGAGCTGGGCCGCGAACGGGGTCGACTTGCGCGAGCCCTTGAACCCGACGTTGCCCGACGTCGCCCACGCGATCGTGTTGCCCTGGGGGTCGGTGATGGTCACGATCGTGTTGTTGAAGCTGGACTTGATGTGGGCGTGGGCGTGCGCGATGTTCTTCTTCTCGCGACGCCGGGGCTTCTTGGCCCCGGACTTCTTCGGTGGCAAGTCTCCCGACTCCTTTTACTTCTTCGTGGCCTTCTTCTTGCCGGCGACGGTCTTCTTGGGGCCCTTGCGGGTGCGGGCGTTGGTGTGGGTGCGCTGGCCGCGCACCGGCAGCCCCCGGCGGTGCCGGATGCCCTGGTAGCAGCCGATCTCGATCTTGCGCTTGATGTCCTGCTGGACCTCACGGCGCAGGTCGCCCTCGACCTTGTAGTGGGAGTCGATCCACTCCCGGAGGCGGACGACCTCCTCCTCGGACAGGTCGCGGACGCGGGTGTTGGGGTTCACCCGGGTCCCCTTGACCGTCTCGATGGCGCGGGTCCGGCCGAGGCCGAAGATGTAGGTGAGGCCGATCTCCACCCGCTTCTCGCGGGGGAGGTCGACGCCGGCGATTCGTGCCATGTGTGCTCGGTACCTCCAGGCCCTGCGATCAGCCCTGCCGCTGCTTGTGGCGGGGGTTGCTGCAGATGACCATCACCACGCCGTGGCGGCGGATGGTCTTGCACTTCTCGCAGATCTTCTTGACCGACGGCTTGACCTTCATGTCACTTCCTACTTGTACCGGTAGGTGATCCGGCCTCGGTTGAGGTCGTAGGGAGACAGCTCGACGACCACCCGGTCGCCGGGGAGGATGCGGATGTAGTGCATGCGCATCTTCCCGGAGATGTGCGCCAGGACGCGGTGGCCGTTGGCCAGCTCCACCCGGAACATGGCGTTCGGGAGGGGCTCGACGACGGTCCCCTCGACCTCGATGGCGCCGTCCTTCTTCGGCAAGCTCTTCCCTTCACCTCGTCAGGCTTCGCGCACGGCAAGCACCGTGCCTGGTTGCTCGTTGGAACATGGGGAGCGCCAGGGCTGTGCCCACAGCGCAAAGGCCTGGCGGTAGCCGGGCCGGATGCACAAGATACCAAAACGTCGCCTAGCCAGCAACAACGGGGCCGTCGGCGGCACGGTTCGGGGGGGTTCGGGGGGGCGCTTGGTGCCCCACCGATGGATCAGCTCCCTCCTCGCGCTCGCGGATGAGGAGGCCGATGCGGCGCAGGGCGGAGCGGATCGGCATCACCGGGCGCTCGAACCCGAGCAGCAGCAGGGCCTCGGAGCCGATGAAGGCGTTGGCGACCAGGGTGGCGAACTCCTCGGGGGTGAAGGGCCCGAGGGAGCCGAAGCGGCGCTCGGCCTCGCGGGCCACCTCGGCCAGGAGCACGTACCAGTCGGTGAGCAGGTCGCGGACCACGTCGCCGATCTCGGGGTTGGACCAGCCGGCGGCCAGCATCTCCTGGAGCACGCGCACGTAGCCCGACTCCAGGTCGTCCTCGAGGAAGTCGCAGGCCTGCTCGTAGCGCTGCCAGAGCGGCTTGTCCTGGGCGTACATGCGGGACTGGCGCTCCAGCAGGCGGTCGTTCTCCTCGGTGAACAGGGCGATGATGAGCGCGCCCTTGGAGCCGAAGTGGTAGTGGAGCTGGCTCAGCGGCACCCCCGCCTCCTCGGCCACCTTGCGGGTGGAGAGGCCGGCGTAGCCGTCGGCCAGCAGGCGGCTCCGGGTGGCCTCGATGATGCGCGTGCGGGTGTCGGTCGCCACGTCCACCACGGCTGTTCCTTCCTCGTGGACACTACCCTGGGTCGGTCGTACGACCGATGTTGACATACCTGGCAGAGTGTTGCACACTCCCGCAAGTTCGGTCGACCGACCGAGAGAGGAGCAGGAGTATGCAGCAGCAGGTCGATCCCACCTTCTACCGGACCCCGGGCGAGGCCGTGGCCGCGCCGCCGGAGCAGCTCGCCTACGTCGCCGCCTACGACCCGGCCGGCCGGGCCAAGGACGCCATGGCCGTGATCGACTGCGACCCGTCCTCCTCCAGCCACGGCCGGGTGGTCGGCTGGAGCGAGCTGCCCACCGCCGGCAACGAGCTCCACCACTTCGGCTGGAACGCCTGCTCGAGCGCGCTCTGCCACGCCGGCCACGGGGACAACGGGCCGCTGGAACGCCGCTACCTGATCGTCCCCGGGCTCCGGTCCTCGCGGACCTATGTGCTGGACACCAAGCCCGACCCCCGCAACCCCCGGGTCGTCCGGGCCATCGAGGCCGAGGAGCTGGCCGCCAAGGCCGGCTACTCCCGGCCCCACACCGTCCACTGCGGGCCCGGCGGGATCTTCATGTCGAACCTCGGCGGGGCCAACGGCAACGACGGGCCCGGCGGGGTCGCCCTGCTCGACCACGACACCTTCGACGTGATCGGCGCCTGGGAGCACGACCGCGGCGACCAGTTCTTCGGCTACGACGTGTGGTGGCACCTCAACCACGACACCGTGGTCACCTCGGAGTGGGCCACCCCGTCCATGATCGAGAACGGGCTCAACCCCGAGGACCTGCTGGGCCGCCGCTTCGGGCACCACCTCAACTTCTGGAGCATGTCCGAGCGCAAGCTGACCCAGCGGATCGACCTGGGCGACGCCCACCAGATGGTGCTGGAGCTCCGACCGGCCCACGACCCGTCCAAGACCTGGGGGTTCGTCGGCGTGGTCATCAGCGTCGAGGACCTCTCCGGGTCGATCTTCCTGTGGCAGAAGGACGGGGACCGGTGGGTGGCCAACAAGGTCATCACCATCCCGGCCGAGCCGGCCGACCCCGAGCTGCTCCCGCCCGCCCTCAAGCCGTTCGGGGCCGTGCCCCCGCTGATCAGCGACATCGACCTGTCGGTGGATGACCGCTGGCTGTACGTGTCGTGCTGGGGCACCGGGGAACTCAAGCAGTACGACGTCAGCGACCTGTCCAACCCGCGCGAGACCGGCTCGGTCCGCCTCGGGGGATCGTCGGCCGCCAGCCGCACCCGGGCGCGCCCGACCAGCGGCTTGCCGGCGGGCCCCAGATGGTGGAGGTCAGCCGGGACGGTCGGCGGGTGTACGTGACCAACTCGCTGTACGCCGTCTGGGACGACATCTTCTACCCCGACGGGGTCGGGGCCTGGATGGCCAAGCTGGACGCCGACGTCGACGGCGGCGGCCTGACCGCCGACCCGGGGTTCTTCCCCAACGGGGACGACTTCCGCGGCCTGCGGGTCCACCAGACCCGCCTCCAGGGCGGCGACGCCTCCAGCGACTCCTACTGCTTCACCCGCTGACCCGCGAGAGGAGAGGAAGGACGATGCATCCTCTGGCCCACCATGCCGGTGAGCAGGCGCTGGCTCCGCTGCTCCTGCTCGCCGGCGGCGGGCTCTCGTTGGCCGCGGCCTTCGGCCGGGCCTGGCTGGCCGGCACCAGGGAGCGGCTGGCCAGGAACCGGGACCGCGGCGCAAGCTGAGCCATGCGCGCACGGGAACCGGACGCCGACGGGCTCGTCCACCTCGACGGGGTCAAGCTCCACTGGGAGGTCTTCGGCGACGGCCAGCCGACCCTGCTGCTCCTGCCGACCTGGACGGTCATCCACAGCCGCTTCTGGAAGGCGCAGGTCCCGTACCTGGCCCGCCACTTCCGGGTGGTCACCTACGACGGGCCGGGCAACGGCCGCTCGGACCGGCCCGAGGACCCCGGCCCCTACGGCTACGAGGCCGAGGGCCGGGCCGCGGCCGCGGTGCTGGACGCCACCGGCACCGGCCGGGCGGTCGTGGTCTCGCTCTCGATGGCCTCCCAGTGGGCGCTGTGGCTGCTGGGCAACCGGCCCGACCGCGTGCTCGGGAACGTGTTCATCGGCCCAACGCTGGAGCTGGGCCAGGAGTGGGAGGACACCGGGCACCCCTTCGACGAGCCGTACACCTCGACCGAGGGCTGGGCCAGGTACAACCGCTACTACTGGCTGGACCACTACCGGGACTTCCTCGAGTTCTTCTTCTCCCAGTGCTTCACCGAGCCCCACTCGACCAAGCAGATCGAGGACGCCGTCGGCTGGGGGCTGGAGACCTCGCCGGAGGTCCTGCTGGCCGAGGTCGCCGCCCCCTGCCCCGACGAGGCGACCCTGCGCGCCTGGTGCGGGCGGGCCCGGGTCCCGACGCTGGTGATCCACGGGGACAGGGACAGGATCAGCCCGATGCGCGGCGGCGACCTCCTCGCCGAGGCCACCGGCGGGGCCCTGGTGATCGTGGGGGGCGCCGGCCACATCCCCATGGCCCGCGACCCGGTCAAGGTGAACCTGCTCGTCCGCGAGTTCGCCGAATCGCTGGCCGCCGGAGGCCGGCCGTGACCGCGGTCCGGGCGCCGTCCCGCCCCCGGACGGGCCCGGAGCAGACCCGCGCCCGCTACCCCGACGCCGAGGGATATGTCGAGCGGGACGGCGTGCGCCTGTTCTGGGAGCGCTACGGCGACGGCGAGCCGACCGTGCTCCTCCTGCCCACCTGGTCGATCGTCCACTCACGCCACTGGAAGGCCCAGATCCCGTACCTGGCCCGCCACTTCCGGGTGCTGACCTTCGACGGCCGCGGCAACGGGCGCTCGGACCGCCCGGCCGGGGCCGCCGCCTACACCGAGCGGGAGTTCGCCGCCGACGCCCTGGCCGTCATGGACGCGACCGGGACGCGGCGGGCCGTGGTCGCCGGGGTCTCCTGCGGGGCCCTGTGGGCGACGGTGCTGGCCGCCGACCACCCCGACCGGGTGGCCGGGCTGGTCGCCATCGGGCCGGCCGTCGGCCTGGCCCCGCCCCATCCCGAGCGGGCCGTCCACTCCTTCCTGGAGCCGCTGGCCACCGACGAGGGCTGGGCCAGGTACAACCTGCACTACTGGCTGCGCGACTACTCCGGCTTCCTGGAGTTCTTCTTCGCCAGGTGCCTGACCGAGGCCCACTCGACCAAGCAGATCGAGGACTGCGTCGGCTGGGGGCTGGAGATCGCGCCCGAGACCCTGGCCGACGCCCAGCAGGGCCTGCTGCTGTGCGGGCTGGAGAGCTTCCGGGACTGCTGCGCCCGCGTCCGCTGCCCGGCGCTGGTGATCCACGGGGACGAGGACGCGATCCGGCCCCACGCCCAGGGGGCGGCCCTGGCCGAGGCCACCGGCGGGCGCCTGGTCACCCTGGCCGGGTCGGGCCACCTGCCCCAGGCCCGCGACCCCGTGCGGGTCAACCTGCTCATCCGCGAGTTCGTCGAGTCGCTCGGAGGGATCGTCAGATGACCACGATGCTGTCGGCGCCCGAGCAGACCCGGGCCCGCCACCCCGACGAGGAGGGGTACGTCGAGCGGGACGGCGTCCGGGTGTTCTGGGAGCGGTACGGCATCGGGGAGCGGGCGATCCTGCTCCCGCCGACCTGGGAGATCGTTCACTCCCGGTTCTGGAAGGGCCAGATCCCGTACCTGGCCAGGCACTGCCGGGTGGTCGCCTTCGACCCCCGGGGCAACGGCCGCTCCGACCGCCCGGGGGACTTCGAGGCCTACCGCCGCCGCGAGTTCGCCGCCGACGCCCTGGCCGTGCTCGACGCGGCCGGGGTCGACCGGGCGGTGGTGGTCTCGTGGTGCGACATGGGCGAGTCGCTGATCCTGGCCGCCGAGCACCCCGAGCGGGTCGCCGGGCTGGTCTTCATCGCCCCCGCCCTGCCCCTGGACAAGCGGGCCCACGGCGACTACCCGTTCGACGCCGACCCCGGCACCGACGAGGGCTGGGCCAAGGAGACCCGCGGCTACTGGCTGCGCGACTGGCCCGGGTACCTCGAGTTCTTCTTCGCCAAGTGCCTCACCGAGCCGCACTCGACCAAGCAGATCGAGGACTGCGTCGGCTGGGGGCTGGACACCGAGATGGAGACGATCCTGGCCGGGTTCCGCGGCTGGGAGACCAAGATCATCGAACCGGCCGAGGTGGCCGCGCTCTGCCCGAAGGTCCGCTGCCCGGTGCTGGTGCTCCACGGGACCGACGACGAGCAGGTCGCCCCCGGCGTCGGGGCGGCCCTGGCCGCCGAGCTCGGGGGGCGGCTGGTCCTGCTGGAGGGGGCCGGGCACGCGCCCCACGCGCGCGACCCGGTCGCGGTCAACACCCTGGTGGCCGAGTTCGCCGGGGTGGCCGAGACGGCCCCGGCCACGCGGACCTGGACCCGGGCCCTGCGGCGCCCAAAGCGGGCCCTGTACCTGTCCTCACCGATCGGGCTCGGGCACGCCCGCCGGGACCTGGCCATCGCCAGGGAGCTGCGCC